>NZ_JBGCDL010000159.1:0-14923 GCF_045105435.1 Kordia sp.
CAAAGGCACAAAAACCACATCAATTTTGTTTGAAGGCACTTCAATTCCATCCACAGGTTCAGGAATGTTATATACATTCTTTTTAATTTTAGTAGTATCCGTGAGCAGAAAATGTGTCAACGAACTATTTTCAAAATTACTCTTTGATAGGATAATATCTTTATCTTTTCCTGCGAGAATATTCAAAATAAACTCGGTATCAATCTCTTTCTGTTCAGCAATAGTCAGAAACAAATGATAATAGCGTTTTTCCCAAATAGGAAGTTGTAACAACCTATTTGCAATGGCAATACTAAAATCGTCTAACTCTTGGTGAGTCAGGTTATTTCGCAACGCTTTATATTTCTTCCGTAAGGCAGATTTTGACATGAATCAAATTTTAACACAAAAATAAAAATTGTAAATTACATACCCTTTTGTTTTTGGAATAATTGCGAGTAACTTTGTTGATGAACAGCTCCAAAAAAACAGATTAACAAATCAACGAATAATCAAACACCTCATTTCTGCCAACACCAAATGACTGACGCCCTAAAACTACAACTCAAAACAATTCCAACGAATCCTGGTGTATATCAATACTATGATACTGATGGAAAGTTGTTGTATGTAGGAAAGGCGAAAAACTTAAAAAAACGAGTTTCTTCATACTTCAACAAAAATCATGAGTATGGCAAAACAAGAGTGCTCGTAAAAAAAATTGCATCTATAAAACATATTGTTGTTGAAACAGAAACAGATGCATTGTTACTCGAAAACAATCTCATCAAAAAATACCAACCGCGATACAATGTATTATTAAAAGACGACAAATCGTATCCGTGGATTTGCATCAAAAAAGAACGCTTTCCAAGAGTATTTCAAACGCGCAGAGTCATCAAAGATGGTTCGGAATATTTTGGTCCGTACACAAGCGTAAAAACGGTTCGAACACTATTAGATCTCATCAAAGGACTCTATCCGTTGCGAACGTGTAATTACGATTTATCACACGAAAAAATAAACGCAGGCAAATACAAAGTCTGTCTCGAATACCATTTGGGCAACTGTTTAGGTCCGTGCGAAAGTTATCAAACGGTAAAAAGTTACGACGAACAAATTACAGCCATTCGCAAAATACTAAAAGGAAATTTTAAAGATTCCTTGCAGGAATTCAAAATGCAAATGAAAGCGCATGCGGAAGCCATGGAATTTGAAGAAGCGCAAAAAGTCAAGGAAAAAGTAGAAATCTTAGAAAACTATCAAGCAAAATCTACCATTGTCAATCCAAAAATCAACAATGTAGATGTATTCTCTATTATCTCTGATGAAAGTTTCGGTTACATCAACTTCTTGCAACTCTCGTTAGGTTCCATAGTACGTTCCCACACGATGGAAATCAAGAAAAAACTAGAAGAAACAGACAAAGAATTATTAGAATTGGCAATCACAGAAATTCACCAACGTTTTCAAACCAATTCCAAAGAACTCTATGTACCTTTTGAAGTGGAAGTTGGCGAAAAATTCAAAATCACCATTCCGAAATTAGGAGACAAAAAACACATTCTAGACTTATCGCTGCGAAACGCGAAATATCACAGAATGGAACGTTTCAAACAAATAAAACTCACAGATCCGGACAAGCACGTAAACCGAATCATGTCACAAATGAAAAAGGATTTGCGCCTTTCGGTAGAACCGCGACAAATTGAGTGTTTTGACAACTCCAACATTCAAGGAACTAATCCTGTGGCGGCTTGCGTAGTATTCAAAAATGGAAAGCCAAGCAAAAAAGAATACCGACATTTCAACATAAAAACCGTAATTGGTCCAGACGATTTTGCTTCCATGGAAGAAGTCGTATATCGCCGATACAAACGTTTGCTAGAAGAACAACAACCATTGCCACAATTAATTGTCATTGATGGAGGAAAAGGACAACTTTCCTCTTCATTAAAAAGTTTAGACGCGTTAGGTTTGCGCGGAAAAATAGCAATCATCGGAATTGCAAAACGTTTAGAAGAAATATACTATCCAGGTGATTCCATTCCATTATATTTAGACAAAAAAAGTGAATCGCTCAAAATCATACAACACTTGCGAAACGAAGCGCACCGATTCGGAATTACGTTCCATCGCAACAAAAGAAGCAATGCAGCGTTAAACTCAGAGTTAGAAACCATTGCAGGAGTTGGCGAAAAAACGGTGATAGAATTGCTGAAAAAATTCAAATCGGTCAAGCGAATTTCGGCAGCATCACTCGAAGAAATTTCGGCAGTTGTAGGTAATAGTAGAGCAAAAAAAATATACGATAACTTTCATAAAAAATAAAAGGCAACCATGAAGCGATGGATATTCATCTGCATAGCAATCTTTAGTACCATTTCAATTTTTGCACAAAACCCAGAAAAAAAGCGCGACCTAAAAGTAGGTTTAGTATTAAGTGGTGGTGGCGCAAAAGGCTTGGCGCACATTGGCGCATTAAAAGTAATTGACAGCTTAGGAATTCGTGTCGATTATGTTGGCGGAACCAGTATGGGCGCAATCATTGGTTCGTTGTACGCTTCAGGTTATACAGGAAAACAAATCGATTCCATCTTCAAAAAAACAGACTTAAATCTCTTAATTCAAGACGAATTACCGCGTTCTGCAAAAACATTCTACGAAAAAGAAGATGCGGAACGATATGCAATTACACTTCCGTTTAACAACTTTAAAGTGACGTTTCCATCGTCCATTTCCAAAGGACAAAATGTATACAACAAACTAGTTGGCTTGCTGTTGCATGTAGAAAATGTAGACGATTTTAGCAAATTACCCATTCCGTTTCTCTGTATTGCTTCCGACATAGAAAAAGGCGAGCAAATCATACTAGAAAAAGGATATTTACCCGATGCAATTACCGCAAGTGGTGCCTTTCCGTCACTATTTGAACCCATTCTAATGGACGAACGATTGCTCATCGATGGCGGCGTTACAAACAACTATCCCATTGAAGAAATAAAAGCGAAAAATGTAGACATCATCATTGGTATAGATGTGCAAGATGATTTGGCAGACCGCGAAAAATTGCAATCTGCGACAGGAATATTGACACAAATCAATAATTTCCGCACCATCAATGACATGAAAATAAAAAGCAAGCAAACGGATATTTACATCCGACCAAATATTGATGGCTTTTCGGTAATTGATTTCGATCAAGGACGCGAACTCATCAAAAGAGGAGAAGTTGCAGGAAAAGAACAATTCAAAGCATTGCAAGAAATTGCGGCACAGCAACAGCAAAAACGGAACATATTACCTGTAAAAGCAAAAGATTCTATAGTAATTAATTATATACACTTACGTGGGAACGAAAACTATCCACGTTCGTACGTACGAGGAAAACTCCGTTTTAAAACGCCCACTAAAATACCGTTCAAAAAATTTACAGAAGGAATTGGAAATCTGGCTGCGACCGGAAACTTTACAGGAATTCGATACAAAAGAATAAAAAGTAGTGAAGGAAAAGACGATATCATTCTAAACCTGCGCGAAAAACCAAGCAATACATTTTTGCGTTTGGCAGCACATTATGACGATGTGTACAAAACAGCAGGATTGATCAATGTAACAAAGAAAAAACTATTCTTTAAAAATGATGTGGCTTCTTTCGACTTTATCATTGGCGACAACATTCGGTACAATTTTGAGTACTACATTGACAAAGGATATTACTGGAGTGTTGGTGTAAAATCACGATTCAATACCTTTGAACGTGGCGTTAACCTTGACTTATTTTCTAATGATACTTCCAATCCGAATATCAACAGAATTGATATTGAAGTGCTCGATTTTACAAATCAATTATACATTCAAACAGTTGTACGAGAGGAATTTATATTTGGTGTTGGTGGCGAACATAAACGCTTAAAAATTGCTTCGGAAACGATTAGCGAAGATGATGACTCAGAAACGATCTTTGAACGTAGCGATTTTGTAAGTGCGTTCGGATTCTTAAAATTAGATACCTATAATAACAAATATTTTCCTTCGGATGGGTTGTTCTTTTCAGGAGACTTTCACTGGTATCTCTATTCGTCTAATTTTAACAAAAACTTTGAACCTTTTTCGTTTGCGAGAGCAAAAATTGGCTACGCAACACCATTATTTGATAATGTATCTTTAAACATTTCGTCGGAAGGTGGTTTTAAACTTGGAGAACCTGGTACCAATTCCTTAGATTATGTTTTAGGTGGATTTGGAAACAATTTTATCAACAATTACATTGGCTTTTTAGGCTATGATTTTCTGAGTTTTGCAGGAGATAGTTTTGTAAAAGGTACGCTTACGGTAGATTATAACTTCTTACCCAAACATCACCTAAATTTCACGGCAAACTACGCCAATGCAGGCGAAAATATATTTGACACAGGCGAATGGTTTTCCATTCCAGATTTTAACGGATATGCTTTTGGCTACGGCTTAGAAACATTTTTTGGGCCACTACAAATCAAATATTCATGGTCACCAGAAGTAGAAGAAGATCAACTATATTTTAGTTTTGGTTTTTGGTTTTAAAACATCATTCCTTACATTTCAATCCTATATGCGCCATATTTCCAGCCATAACACGAAATAGTGTTGGTATATTGAGTAGTTTTTCAAAGTGTTTTTTACCGCCTTCGTCTTTATAAGAAATGGTAATGGCAGTCAATTTATCTTCATGGAATACTTCAATCAATTTGGCATAGTATCCATAGAATTTCTTTTTCTTCTCATCAAAACCAATCAGTGAAACAGTTGTATTTATTCCTGCATCCAAAAAATTACTTCGTTGGTATATAGAACCTTCTTTTATAAGGCTTTCACGATTTTCACAGTACACCTCAATATCTCGCTTATAAGTAATACTATCATTTTTTCTGTAAGTACGATGAAAACTTCTTTCCAATAACTCCATACCATTGTCAATCAGCTTATTTCGAAAATAAAAATAGATCATTTTTTTATCTGAATACATTCGGTATTTTCCATCAATTGGTAATAATGAAGTGTTAATTTTTCCGTCTCTAAAGTTCATGTGCTCAAGTGGCAAAATTGCTAGAGTATCTTGCTTAACTAAATCACTTTTTCTATGCAAGTTCCATTGCTTAACCTTAATAGAATCATTAATTTCTCCCGAAAAATACAACGTATCTGCAACTTGTAACCTATCACGGTCTTTTTTAGTAATAATAGCTTCTAACACATAGCTAAAATCTTTTGGACTTCCTTTAAAGGTATAATATCCATCCTTTAAAAACTGAAAATCTTTGGTTAAAATGGTGCTTTTTACGTGCGGGCTGTAATAATCAAAATGCGCTTTATACAACAATGTATCTTGCTGTGCATAACTTTGCACATAAAACAAAAGCACAAAAACGACGATAAGTATGTTACTGTTTTTCATTTTCTCTTAATCAGTTGTAATATATAGCATTTAATTATCAAAAATAAACCGCAAACATGACTTCAATCATAAAAAATCTATAAATAATTCCGATATTTGTGTAAAGATGAACAAAAATCATCTGCTAAATTGATACAAGTGAAACCTTTTTGGAACGACTTACTAGCGCATTTACACTATCTTATCAAGCGAAATCCTGAATAAGACAGCGTTGTTTTTTTGTTAAATGTGAACCCAATTCTTCATATTTTTCTATATCTTATCACATCATTTTTACGATTACAAAAAAATAAAATATGCCTTTTTATCATAAACTAGGAAATATTCCACCAAAACGACACACCATTTTTAGAAAGCCAAACGGCGATTTATACTATGAACAGCTTTTTGGAACGATTGGTTTTGACGGAATGTCCACAAATAGTTACCACGAACACAGACCCACACAAGTAAAAGAAATTCGCAAGCAATACAGCGTACAACCTAAAATTGCCAAAGCGAATAATATGCAATCGTATCGCTTCCGCGGATTTCAAGTGCCACCAGAAGCAGACTATTTAGAAAGTAGAAAAGTAGTGTTGACCAATAGCGATTGCAACATTATTTTAGCGGCTCCGCAAGAATCTACACGCAATTATTTCTATAAAAATACAGACGCAGACGAATTAATATTCATCCATAAAGGAACAGGAAAACTCCGCACAATGCTCGGAAATCTTGATTTCAAATATGGAGATTATCTATTAGTCCCACGCGGAATCATATACAAACTCGATTTTGACACTGACGACAATCGTTTGTTCATTGTAGAATCGTACCGACCAATATATACGCCAAAACGCTATAGAAACTGGTTTGGACAACTCTTAGAACATTCGCCATTCTGTGAACGCGATCTTAGAAGACCTTATGAATTGGAAACCAATGATGAAAAAGGAGACTTTCTCATCAAAGTAAAAAAGCAAGGTGACATTTTTGAAATGGTCTATGCAACACATCCTTTTGATGTTATTGGGTATGATGGTTACAACTATCCGTATGCGTTTTCTATTCACGATTTTGAACCAATAACAGGACGCATTCACCAACCGCCACCAGTACATCAAACTTTTGAAACAGATGCTTTTGTAATTTGTTCGTTTGTACCAAGACTCTACGATTATCACCCGAAAAGCATTCCAGCGCCATACAATCACAGTAACATTGACAGTGATGAGGTATTGTACTATGTTGATGGTGATTTTATGAGTAGAAACGATATTGATGCAGGACATATTTCGTTGCATCCAGCGGGAATTCCACACGGTCCACACCCAGGAGCGGTAGAACGTAGTATTGGAAAAACAGAAACCGAAGAATTGGCGGTAATGGTAGATACATTCAAACCATTACAAGTAACGGAAGAAGCGATGAAAATTGCCGATGAAGACTATTACAAATCTTGGTTAGAAAACAGCAAACACTGATGACACAACACACAACCAACATTGCAACGCACATTCGCGCCATGTGGTAAATACGTAATTATTTACACAAAAACATACAAAAACGAATTTGCAAACGCATACAAAAACAAACAAGATGGCAGCAGAAATAAAAAACTTAAAAGATTTACAAAATACAGAATACGGACTCAAAAAATTATTTGATGACGCAGAAGACTTTCTTCCGTTACTCGGAACAGATTATGTAGAATTATATGTTGGGAACGCAAAACAATCCGCACACTTTTACAAAACAGCATTCGGTTTTCAATCAGAAGCGTACGCAGGATTAGAAACTGGCGTAAAAGACAGAGTTTCGTACGTATTAAAACAAGATAAAATCCGATTGGTGTTAACAACTCCACTAGGAAAAGGTGGCGAAATTAACGAGCATATCGATTTACATGGCGATGGTGTAAAAGTCGTTGCACTTTGGGTAGAAGATGCCACAAAAGCATTTGAAGAAACGACCAAAAGAGGCGCTAAACCGTATATGGAGCCAACGAAAGAAGAAGATGAAAACGGATATGTAGTACGCTCAGGAATTTATACCTACGGAGAAACGGTTCATATTTTTGTTGAACGTAAAAACTACAACGGATTATTCTTGCCAGGATATACAAAATGGGAATCGCACTATAATCCAAAGTCAGTTGGGTTAAAATTCATCGATCACATGGTCGGAAATGTAGGTTGGGGAGAAATGAAAGAATGGTGCGAATTCTATGCGAAAGTAATGGGATTTGCGCAAATTATTTCCTTTACGGATGATGATATCTCTACAGATTTTACTGCGTTAATGAGTAAAGTAATGAGTAATGGAAATGGTAGAATCAAATTTCCAATCAACGAACCAGCAGAAGGAAAAAAGAAATCACAAATAGAAGAATATTTAGACTTTTACAATGGTCCAGGTGTGCAACATATTGCCGTTGCTACTGATAATATCATTGAAACGGTTTCGCAAATGCGCGAGCGCGGCGTAGAGTTTTTATATGTTCCAGAAACCTATTATGACGATTTATTAGAACGTGTTGGAGACATTGACGAAGATGTAGATGAGCTTAGAAAACATGGAATCTTAATTGATAGAGATGAAGAAGGATATCTGTTGCAAATCTTTACAAAAACCATTGTAGACAGACCAACAATGTTCTTTGAAGTCATTCAGCGTAAAGGCGCACAATCATTCGGTGTCGGAAACTTTAAAGCCTTATTTGAAGCAATTGAAAGAGAACAAGCAGCACGCGGAACTTTATAAATTGTTTGATAAAAATACAAATGTCATTGCGAATGAAAGGAAGCAATCTGGCGAATATGATAAACTATTGTCACATTGAGCGCAGTCGAAATGCTTATAAAGCGTAAAGGTTCTTTTAAGTTCTCGATAGCTTCGCTAGGTAGCTTCAATTAAAATATATTTTAATTTCGATAATGCTCGAAATGACAACTTAAATTACAAAACATACACTTTCTCTCCAAAAAACAACAACATGACCAGAGAAGAATTACTCGCCGCCATAGATAAAAAATATTTAGATATGGGGCAAAATCCTGATGTACACCTTTCAGGATTATTGCATGCAGAACCTATGAAATATTGGGATTTTGTACAAGTAGATGCACTTTTAGGCTTGCAAACCCAACGGACACAATTGCCTGATGAAATGGTTTTTTTAATCTATCATCAAGTAAACGAATTGATCTTTAAGATGATTCTGTGGGAAATGCAACAAATAGCACTTACGGAAAACATTTTGCCAGAAAAATTTATCATGCATCTCATGCGAATCAGTCGTTATTTTGATTTGCTGTCCAACTCTTTCGACATTATGGGCGATGGAATGGAAGTGGAACAGTACATGAAATTCCGTGATACCTTAACACCTGCAAGTGGTTTTCAATCGGCACAATACCGAAAAATAGAAATTGCTTCTACAGAGCTTATCAACTTGATTGATTATAGATTTAGAGCCACCATTGATCGCGAAACGCCCTATTTACATGCGTATAATAACATGTATTGGCAAGTTGCAGGAAACGATCATAAAACGGGAAAACGCAGCAAATTGATGGAGAACTTTGATGAGAAATACAAAAAAGAACTCATCGCGTGGATGAAAGAATACAATACCATCAATCTTTGGACAAAGTTTAAGCAATTGCCAAGAGATTATCAAAACAATACAGATTTAATCAATGCGATGCGTCATTACGATTACACCGTAAATATTAGTTGGGTAATGCATCATTATCACGCTGCGGCGAAATATATAAATTCTGATAAAGGAAATGCAGAAGCTACAGGTGGAAGCGATTGGCAAAAATACATGCATCCAAAATATCAAAAAAGAATCTTCTTTCCAGCACTTTGGAGCGAAGAAGAGCTGAAAAACTGGGGAATTACCAATTTAGAAGGCTATAAAACATTAAAATAGCCATAAAAACCAAAACTGGAAAGTGTCAAAATGTTGCATATTTCTCAAAAAAAGTAAAAATTCATTGAGTATTCAATAAAATTCATCGACAAAATACAGTTGTGAATATAAAAATTGTGTTAAAGTTAAATACTATGCTTGCATAACACATTTCTCGTTCTATATTTGCAGTGCAAAAGCGAGTGGTTTCCTTTTGCAACTTTAAGAAAAGAAATTTTCATAATATAAAGTTTTGGTTGGTTAATAAATAAAGAGAAGCTCGATCGTAGGATCGGGCTTTTTTTATGCACTCATTTTATCAGAAACTAAAAATATATTGAGTATTTCACAACAAAAAACATGTTTTACTGAACATTCAATAAGAAACATCGATAAAGTACAGTAGTGAATATAAAAATTGTGTTAAAGCAAAATACTATGCTTGCATAATAAATAACTCGTTCTATATTTGCAGTGCAAAAGCGAGTGGTTTCCTTTTGCACTTTAAGATTTTCATAATTTAAAGTTTTGGTTGGTTAATAAAAAAGAGAGCTCGGTCGAAAGATCGGGCTTCTTTTTTTTACACTTTTTCTACTAGTAAATGAACCCATAAAAAAAGATCTTTAAACTGTATTGATAGTTTTTATTACACATTCAATCTGTATATATTATTATAATTTACAGTTGCATTTTATAGGAAAATTTGTATAAATCAGAAATCCATTACCATGCTGCAACTAGCAATATGTGTTAATTGTAATCAATACACTTTCCAGCAAAATCGAAAAAATAAAATCAAGACATAAAAAGGGGAAAACAGTAAAAAAAAGATAGTTTTGGATTACTGTTGTAAAAAAATAAATCGTTTTTTGGAATAGTAATTGTAATGCTAACATAAATTAACAAAAAGTAACAAAGTATTTTATTATTTTTACAAACCTTTATACTAAACATGAAACACATACTCTCTATAATATTCCTACTCTCTTGCTTTGTAGGACAGGCTCAAAAAAAACAAGACGCATTTGAAACAGGCGAATGGTTTAAGTTTAGAATTCACTATGGAATTATAAATGCCAGTTACGCTACGCTCGAAGTCAAAGACGGTAGCCTAGATGGTAAAAATGTCTATCATGTGGTAGGAAACGGAAAAACAACAGGTTTTGCTAGTATCTTTTTTAAAGTAAATGACAACTATGAAAGTTATTTTGACAAAAAAACAGGTAAGCCATACAAATTTATCCGAAACATTGATGAAGGTGGACACACAAAAAATGTGGAAATTGATTTCGATTACAAAAAAAAGAAAGCACTCGTAAATAATAAAAAGCACAATACCAAAAGTGAGTATGACATTGAAAAAAATGTACAAGACATGGTTTCTGCGTTCTACTACTTACGTAACAACTACGATGTAACTAAGATAAAAGAAGGTGAGGAAGTTGTACTAAACATGTTTTTTGATAAAGAAAATTTCAAATTCAAGCTAAAATTCTTAGGAAGAGAAACGATGAAAACGAAATTTGGTAAAGTTCCTTGTTTAAAATTCAGACCGTATGTGCAAGCAGGACGTGTATTTAAAGAAAGTGAAAGTCTAACATTATGGGTTTCTGATGATGAAAACAGAGTACCAATTCGTATCAAAGCAAAATTAATGGTAGGTTCATTAAAAGCAGATTTAGATGCTTTTAAAGGACTCAAACATCCATTCAAAATATTGGTAGACTAGTGTAAAACACACAAATTTGTTCGCAACCACCAACAAATACTAGATTATTGGTAAATTGCATCTGATAAATTCTTAAACTAAAAATAAGAAGATGAAAATTTCTCCAGAAATTGCAGCACGAATTGAAAAATTAGACAAAAAATACACAAATTCTGGACAAGACTTAGGTTCGTATCTCGACGGATTACTACACCAAAGATACCTTACCTATTGGGAATACATTCATTTAGATACTTTACTAAGCTTACAAATACCGCGTACTTTTTTTCCTGATGAAGAAATCTTTATCATGTACCATCAAATTACTGAATTATACTTTAAACTCATCATACATGAGCAAAAGCAAATCATTGATGACAAAGATCAAACGGCGAAATTCTTTACCGAACGCATTCACCGAATTAACAATTACTTCAAAGCCTTAATTTCCTCTTTTGAAATTATGATTAACGGTATGGAAAGAGAGCAATTTCTTAACTACCGAATGTCTTTATTGCCGGCTAGCGGATTTCAATCGGCGCAATACCGAATGATCGAACTATATTCCACACCTTTAGAAAACTTAGTGCATCATACCGTACGTGATCAATTTTCTGCGAAAGACAGTTTGGACGATCTTTACGAAAACATTTACTGGAAAAAAGGAGCAACCGACAGCAAAACAGGCGAAAAAACCTTAACACTCAAGCAATTTGAATACAGATATACGCCACGTTTTATGCGAATTGCTGCCGATGTGCAACATAGTACCATATATCAGCGTTATTTAGCATTGCCTACAAAAGTAAAAGAAAACAAAAATCTTATTGAAGCGCTCAAACAGTTAGATCTCAATGCAAATGTCAATTGGCCACTCATGCACATGGGTTCGGCATATCGCTATTTAAGACGCGAAAAAAAGACCATTGAAGCTACCGGAGGAACAAATTGGAGAGAATACTTGCCTCCAAGCTTTCAAAAAGTGATCTTTTTTCCCGAAATTTGGAGCGTAAATGAAAAAAGCGAATGGGGAAAAGAATGGGTAGACCATATCTTTAACACAGAAAGGAAAAAATGAGAATATCGAAAGTTATATTGATTGCATTAGTATTTATAGGGCTTAACGCATGTAAAGACAATGTGAAAAAAGAAAAAGAAATCGTGCAAATAGAAGTGCCAACTCCAGATCCGATGGAATTTGGTTTTCACCTAAACGACTACGTAGTTGTCAAAGATACGGTGCGAAATGGCGATAGCTTTGGCGAAATTCTACAAAAAAACAATATCAATTACTCCAAAATCTATCAAATTGCCGAAAAAACGAAAGATACGTTTGACATTCGTAAATTAGTTGCAGGAAAGCCATATACACTGCTTTGTACAAAAGGTGATTCGCTCCAACGTCCAGAATGTTTCATCTATCAAAAAAATAGTGTAGACTATGTTGTCATAAAATTCAAAGATTCTATCAATGCCTACACGGAAAGCAAACCTGTGAAAATTGTAGAAAGAGAAGCGTCTGGTGTTATTACAAGTTCACTGTCTAGCGCTATTGATGACGCAGGATTAAGCCAAAAACTAGTCGGCGATATGTCAGATATTTACGCGTGGACAATCGATTTTTTCCGTTTGCAAAAAGGCGATCAATACAAGCTTATTTTTACTGAAAAGTATATAAACGATACCACTTTCGTGGGAATTGACAAAATAAAAGCAGCATACTTCAAACACAATGGCGAACCGTTTTATGCCTTCGAGTTTGAAACCGATAGTATAAAGCAAATTGTAGACTACTATGATGAAAATGCTAAAAACTTACGCCGTGCGTTCTTAAAAGCGCCAGTAGTATTCAAAAATGTACGCATTTCATCACGTTACAACTTGCGAAGACGCATCAAACTATACGGAAACCGAATTAGAGCGCACAAAGGAACCGATTTTGCTGCACCACGCGGAACACCAATTATAACAACAGCCAATGGAGTTGTGGTTGAATCTGCCCGTAGAGGCGGAAACGGAAATTACGTAAAAGTAAAACACAACAGTACCTATTCTACCCAATACTTGCACATGAAAAAACGGAAAGTAAAAGTGGGCGAATTTGTAAAACAAGGTGACGTAATTGGTTGGGTAGGAATGACAGGAAACACGTCTGGTCCGCACGTATGTTACCGTTTCTGGAAAAATGGACGTCAAGTAGATCCTTTCAAACAAAAATTGCCAGATGCTGATCCGATTGACTCAACATTAAAAGAATCTTATTTAAAACACATCAAACCATTAAAAATTCAAGTTGATGGTGTTGAAATAAAGCTTCCGCAAGAAGAAGCACCAATAACTGCAATAAACTAACAAACACATGTTAACAAACATAAACCCTACAGAAACTGAAGTTTGGAATAAACTTCAGGAGCATTTCTATGCAACGAAATCGTTTGCGCTAAAAGATTATTTTTCAACCGATTCAGAAAGAGCCGATCGTTTTACCATTCAGTGGAAAGACTTTTATGTAGACTATTCTAAAAATAATATCTCGCAGGAAACGATGAATTTATTATTAGAATTGGCTTCTGAAGTACATCTCAAAGAAAATATTGAAAAATACTTTGACGGCGATATTATCAATGAAACTGAAGGGAGAGCTGTATTACATACTGCTTTGCGCGAAACGGAAAACAGCACCGTTTATGTAGATGGAAAAAACGTCATTCCAGAAGTATATGAAGTCAAACAAAAAATAAAAGAATTCTCGGAAGCGATCATTTCTGGAACTCAAAAAGGACATACAGGAAAAGCATTTACAGATGTTGTAAATATTGGAATTGGTGGTTCGGATTTAGGTCCGGCAATGGTAACAGAAGCGTTACAACATTACAAAAACCACTTAAATGTACATTTTGTTTCCAATGTAGATGGCGATCATGTACAAGAAGTGATTAAAAAGTTAAATCCAGAAACGACATTATTTGTCATTGTTTCAAAAACATTTACAACACAAGAAACCTTGACAAATGCAATGACCATTCGCGAGTGGTTTTTAACGCATGCATCTGAGGAAGCGGTAGCAAAACACTTTGTAGCAGTTTCTACGAACTTGGAAAAAATTAGTGAATTTGGTATTGCTGCAGAAAATGTATTCCCAATGTGGAATTGGGTTGGTGGACGTTTTTCACTTTGGAGTGCTGTTGGTTTATCAATCAGTTTGGCAACAGGTTATGACAACTTTGACAAACTCTTAGTTGGTGCGCACGATATGGATACGCACTTTAAAACAGCTTCGTTTGATCAAAATATTCCTGTAGTATTGGCATTATTAAGTGTTTGGTATAACAACTTTTATGATGCAGAAAGTGAAGCCATTATTCCGTACACACAATACTTACACCGTTTTTCGGCATATCTGCAACAAGGAATTATGGAAAGTAATGGTAAAAGTGTTGACAGAAAAGGAAATCGTGTCAATTACCAAACAGGAACCTTAATTTGGGGAGAACCTGGAACAAACTCGCAACATGCGTTTTTTCAACTCATACACCAAGGAACAAAATTAATTCCTGCCGATTTCATTGGATATGTACAGTCATTAAATGGAAACGAAGATCACCATGAAAAATTAATGGCAGACTTTTTTGCGCAAACAGAAGCGTTATTAAACGGAAAAACAAAAGAAGAAGTTATTGCCGAATTAACTGCCAAAGGAATGGAAGCTATAAAGATAGAAAAATTACTTCCATATAAAATATTTGAAGGGAACAAACCTACAAATACCATTTTAATAGACAAGTTAACTCCAGAAAGTTTGGGTGCATTAATTGCGTTATACGAGCATAAAATATTTGTACAAGGTGTTATTTGGAACATTTTTAGTTACGATCAATGGGGAGTTGAACTTGGAAAACAA
>NZ_JBGCDL010000160.1:0-4863 GCF_045105435.1 Kordia sp.
AATGATTTTTTCAATACTTCACAATCATATGCAGCATAAATAGAATACAAATAAAAAGATAACTTCCATTTACAATTAAAAAACCGAGTTGTAGTTGTCTGCGTTTGTTTAGAAAAGCTAGTAATAACGAGATAAGTATCCAAATTACAGATAGGTAGAATAACAAAATGAATACCGCTTGATATGGCGCTGGTGCATGTACATACGAATGATCAATTGTAAAATACATTGTAAATGAAATGCAAAAACAAATTCCATAGATAATGGCACCAATTCTAATTCCTTTTCTTAATTCTGGATGTTGTAGCATATTTTTCATTCAATCAGCAGCGAGTACAAAGATGAAACAGGAAAGAACGTATATAATGTTTGTAATAAGCAAACCTAATCCAAATTTCCGCGTTTTTTCATACAATACAAGCACCATATTAAAAAAAGACCAAAAGAGCGATGTGTAAAATAATCCGATAAGTATAAAAAAATGCAAACCAGGAGCGTGTCCACTTTGCGGTTGATAAAGATAACACATAAATGCAATCAATACTATAACGCCATAGATAGTAAAACCTGTTAATAATCCTTTTTTTAATTGTAAAAACATCTACTTTTTCCACATTTTAAACAATACAAAAATTTCCATAATCACGGAAAATAGAAGCAAAGCTGTAGTGATATAAAAATACGTATAAAAAGTTGAATTGGTCGCGAGTCCTTTTTCTGAATATTGTTCTATAATTATATTTAAAAACTGAATTACATATGCAAGTGATACAATAAATGCTGCATTTGTGATAAGATAAATGATATTTGCGTACTTATTTTTAAATTTTAATAGCAATATTCGTATCAAATATGTAATTGCAAACGCAAATGAAAGGGTAATAATCCAATAATAGTGACTTTGTACTACATAATAGGAGTCATGTACGTTTACATCGATGGTAGCAATTCCTCTAATAGTCTCCATGTCCATTGGAAAACCGTGAATACCATAAAATACTAGTAAAATAATGAATATATAGATGAGTTCTTTTTTCATGTGTGAAAGTCGTTAGGAAAATAAAAGTACAGTATCTTTTTCAGAAAGTTTCAATTCTTTTTCAAACTTTAGTCCAATTTTGTTCAATAATCCGATAGAAGCGATATTGCTTGCATCAGTAATGGCAACTATTTTGGAAATTTGTAATTTTTCTTTTGCATGCTTCAATGTGGCTGTTGCCGTTTCAAAGGTATATCCTTGGCGTTCGTATTTTGGCAATAGTGCAAAACCAATATCTACATCATCTAACGAATCTCTGTTGACCAAACCGCACATACCAATTGGTGTAGCAGTTTCTTTGAGTTCCATTAACCACAACCCGAAACCATTTTTTTGATATCCTTTTTGTAAATTATCACTGATGTATTCTTCAGCAACTCCTGGTGTATGAATATTACGATCGCCAATATATTGAATCCACAAAGGTGTATTTACTAATTCTAATATGAATTCCGCATCTTTCAATAAAAATTCGCGCAAGCGTACACGTTCCGTTTCTAGTATTTTTTTCAAAATTTTGCTCTTAAAAAGATAAATCTATTGAATTAATAGACAAATAAAAAACAGCAATAAAGTAGTTTTGGCACAGTACTTGTTATATATAAATTGTAATACGATGTGGACGTTACACAGAGCTGGTTACTTGAAGTAAAAGAGTCGTACTTACATTTTGGTTGGTTAGTTAGTTTAAAAAAACACTTCACGCTTGTGAGGTGTTTTTTCTTTATGGGGAAAATTGAACGTAGTTGTATTATAGTTTCCAAATGCTAAAGTTTTGTTAGAATTTGAAATATGCACAATAATTTGGCACAGAAGTTGGTTTATACTATATGTATTATGATGATGACAATACAAAGAGCTGGTTACTTGCGTAAAGAGAGTCATAGTACAATTTTGGTTGGTTAGTTTAGTTTAAAAAACACTTCACGCTTGTGGAGTGTTTTTTTCGTTTAGTGAAACTCAGTTTTGTGAAGTCCAAAGGACACACATAATACTGTAAGTTAAACTTATCCTGCTGTAGCACGGGATTTTGAGGTTTTTTTAGCATTTATGATTAAACCTTCTATAATTAACCCGTTGTGCATTTTGAATTAAAAAAGTATAATGAAGCGTCAGTTCGAGTAATTTTGAGGCACGAAAAATTGTATCGAGAACATGTTTAGTACAGAAAATTCTATTCTCGATACAAATTTTACTCATTTTCAATCGTAAAATTCACTCTAACTGACGAATTTTATCAAAATGCACAACAGGTTAATTTATTTTGAATTGAAAAATTGTGAAGTCCAAAGGAAACACGCAAAATAAAAATAGATGCACTGCTTTTGTCTAGTTCTATTTTGACATGCTATTGTTGTGTTAACAAAACTTTGGTATTATTTAACAGAAAACGCCTTCTTTTTATGAATCTATGTAACGTTTTGGCACAGAAGTTGTCTTATATACTGTGTATTACGATGATGACAGTACAAAGAGCTGGTTACTTGCGTAAAGAGAGTCGTATTACATTTTTGGTTGGTTAGTTTATAAAAACGTCTTATCGCTTGATAAGGCGTTTTTTTTATGTGTTGTTTTTCACTTTAAAACTTCCCGAACTTCGATCAAAAACAATTAAATCGTTTGGAAATAACGCTTCAAATACACCTTTTTCAATCAACTCGCATGGAGTTCCCGAAAATACGTTGCCATCATTCATCACAATCATTTCATCGCATAACTGAATAGCCAAATCAATTTCATGTGTAGAAAACAACATGGTTTTTTGCGTATCGTGTGCTAATTTTTTGAGAAGATTCAACACATAAGCTTTGTGATACATGTCTAAATGCGTTGTAGGTTCATCTAAAATGACCATCGATGTATCTTGCGCCAACGCACGTGCAATCATTACTTTTTGTAGTTGTCCGTCACTTAATGTATAGCATTTGCGATGTTTCAATTCGAGCAAATTGGTTTTTTCTAAAGCACTTTCTACAATTGTATGATCGTTCTTAGAGAGATTACCAATCCAATTGGTATACGGCTGACGACCGAGCGCAATCAATTCAATAACTGTTAAGTTTTTAGAAGGAATTTGTTCAGTCAACACCAAACTAATTTCTTTTGCCAATGCTGCATTTGAATAGGAGTGAAGCGACTTATTTTGCAGTGTAATTTCTCCAGAAAGCGGTTCTTGAATTTTTGCCAAGGTTCGCAACAAAGTAGATTTTCCAATTCCGTTTGCACCGACTAACGCGACTAGTTTTCCCTTCGAAATCTTAAAATCGATCGCTTCTGCAATCACTTTCGTATTCGCTTTGTCTTGATAGCCAATACTTAGCGATGAAGCTTGTAAAACTGGATATGTGTTTGTTGTTGAAATAGGCTTTTTTTTGAGATGGTAAAAGTACGGTTTTTTTAGAAAAATAGTTTATGACGAATAATAGTAGTAAGTTTAAAAGTATAAATGTACTGTTAGATGAAATTAAAATATTCGGAATCACATCCGTTAAAATCGTATTTAGTAAACGAAGCATACATAACCAAGGATGAATTCGTTGAAAAATTTAAAAATTTTGATTGGGAAGGATTATTGAAAGTACAACTTGCTGCTAATGATAAACAAATTCATTTCTCTCCATCTATTAATCTTGATGATAAAGATGGAAAAGGAATAGCAGCCTCAATTGTTGGAGAATTGAATGAGTATGAATTTTATGTGTGCTATAAGAGACCAATCACCAGAAAAAAGACAAAATGGTTTGGATTGGTTTCCTATGATTTTTATGATAAAGATTTTTTTAGTGTAATTACTGAGCAAACCAAAAAAGATGCATTTGACGCATTCTTATTTTTCTATGATAGAAATTTTGAAGAATTAGAAAAACGCTGGTAATCGCAAATGCGAAGCAATTTAAAAATCAAAGAAGTCTAACAGTCTATGAGCGAAAGCGATCTAAAAGTGAAACGGTCTAAGAGCGAAGTGATCCAAAAGCAAAGCGAGTCTAAAAAATCATTTTCCGTTTGCGCACCAACAACCAAATTACAACGGGCGCACCAATCATAGAAGTAATGGCATTGATAGGTAATGCAATATCACTAAAAGGAACTTGCGCAATACTATCGCAAATCAATAGTAAAATTCCACCAATCAAACAGACACTTGGCACTAATGTTTTATGATTCGTCGTATTGAAAAACAACCGAGTTATATGCGGAATTGCTAAACCTATAAATGCAATTGGACCGACAAAAGCAGTACAACTTCCTGCTAATAAGCTTGTCGCGATAATTACGGTGTAGCGTGCTTTTTTAATGTCAATTCCTAAACTACGTGCGTAATTTTCGCCCAAAAGAAAGGCGTTTAATGATTTTATAGAAGTAATACTTAATACAATTCCCGCAACAATCAAGCTGCTTAAAATGGTCAATTCTTGCCAGCTTAAGTTTCCTAACGAACCTAATGTCCACATCATAAATTGTTTCAATTCTTCGGCGTCACTAAAATACGTTAACACACTTACAATTGCGCCAGTAATACTTCCAAACATCAATCCGATAATTAAAATTGACATCGTATCTTTTACACGTGTAGAAACGATCATAACAGTGATTAACACTAAGAAACTTCCTAAACTTGCGGCAATTACTAAGCTATAACTTGATAATAAAAATGTTCCGAAAAAGCCACCAAAAGCCGAAGCGCCCATAATTAATAAGGCAACTCCTAAACTGGCGCCCGAACTCAATCCTAATACAAAAGGACCTGAAAGTGGATTCCGAAATAAGGTTTGCATCAATAAACCACTTAACGACAATCCAAAACCAACCAAAATTGCGGTAAT
>NZ_JBGCDL010000161.1:0-10202 GCF_045105435.1 Kordia sp.
AAAGGGATGATAAAAAGGTTGATTTTTTTTTTTTATTCAAATTAGGAAAAAGAGTAAACGCCTACAACGCACTCTTACTAGCAGAAGAAGTTTCAAGGAAAAAATCAAAATAGTGAAAAGTTCATTGCTTCTAGTTTTTAGTGTATTCATACTAAGCTGTTGCGTTAGTAATATACCCGTTGCGAATACTTACGATACTCCTGTGTATCCCATTATTCCTGTACATGAAACTGAAAATTGGCAATATCAAGATATCATCAAAGATACGATTGCAGGTATCAGTCTTGAAAGAGCTCAAGAATTAGTAGCAGACAAAGAGAATACTACTGTTACAGTAGCCATAATTGACACTCCTATAGAAATAAGCCATGAGCATCTAAAAAATAATATTTGGATAAATACTTCCGAAATTCCTAATAACAATATTGACGATGATAAAAATGGATATATAGATGATATTCACGGTTGGAATTTTATGGGGAATGCTAATGGAGTGAATGATATTTATATACAAATGGAATCGACTCGTTTGCTAAAAAAATATGAAACGCAAAGACAGAAAAACATAAAAGAATCGACTTATATTTTAGCAAAAAAGTTATACGATAGTATGTATAAAAAATCTAAAAAAGAATATGACCACTATTCTAAAATATATGAAGTTTACTATGACATAAAAAGAGAAATGTCAAAAAAATCATTGAATGACGATTATTCAATTAAACAGTTAGATAGTATAAAAGACGTGTATGCTGATGATTGGCTTTTTAAAAGCGCGGTAACTAGTTTAATCAATCTTGAAAAATATATTTCAAGGAACGATATTATTTTTTTTAATGAATTATACACAAAACATCTTGAAGTTCTTTTTAATAAAGATTATAATGACCGAGAAATTAAAGGCGATAATCCAAATGATTTGAATGACTCTAATTATGGGAATAATATTATAAATCATAATTTAGATAAGTTGAAACACGGAACCTTTGTTTCTGCTCCAATGGTTCAATCTTCAAAGAGTCAAGTGCAAGGCATTTCATCAAAAATTAAAATAATGCCTGTATGTATTTCGGGTTATGGAAGCGAACATGATAAGGATATTGCTTTGGCAATACGATATGCAGTTGATAATGGTGCTAAAGTGATTAACATAAGCTTAGGTAAATTACTTTCGCTTCGTAAAGAATGGGTTTTTGAGGCTTTTAAATATGCTGAACAACATGACGTTATTATTGTTTCATCAGCAGGTGATCATAGTCTTAACTTAACAGAAGTAAATTATTACTACCCAAATGATAATGAAGACAACGGAACGGAAGTCTCAAATAATTTTCTTTTAGTTGGCGCTTCTACGTATGATCCTAATGAAAAATTAGTTGCTCCGTTTTCAAACTACGGAAATATAGATGTAGATATTTTTGCGCCTGGTATTGAAATATTTACTACTACGGTACACAATACGTACGATTTTGAAGATGGAACAGCAATGGCAACTTCCATAACATCTGGAGTTGCTGCACTCATTTTTTCATATTACCCAAACTTAACAGCTTGGGAAGTAAAACAAATTATTATGAAATCGGGAGTTTCGTATGATATAATGGTCAATAAACCATCTACAAATAGAGACAAAGAACTGGTTCCATTCAGTTCATTATCCAAGTCGGGTAAAGTTGTAAATGCCTACAACGCACTCTTACTAGCAGAAGAAGTTTCAAAAAAGAAGAAAAAACCTAAAAAATAAGTTCTATGTATTTTACTTGGCAACTCATAAACATACTCGCTATTGTAGCACTTGTTATATACGCTATTAAGTTTATATATAATTTTAAAAAGCATAAAGTAAAATCTATTTCTTATTTTGCAGTCACTTTAGGGCTTTTGATCATTTCAAACTTTATTGGAGAACGAAAATCAACAAAAGATTTTGTGTTACATACAGTTTCTGAAACAGTATCAAATGAGACTCCTAAGTTTACAAAAAACATAATTTTTATAGATGCGCTCGCATTTGATATATACGCACAAATGCTATATACAGTGAATGATACCGAAATTATTCCTAGAACAGTAACACCTGTATTTGATGGTTTTTTAGTTGGTTTCGATTGGGAATTACAAAATTTCATTACTGAAAAAAACCAAAACGGAAAAATCGAATATAAAGCCGTGGGCGAATTGGATTGGAAAATTTTAGGAATCCCGTTTTACACACAAACAAAAGAATTTAAAGGAACTTTTACCATTCAAGAATGAAAAAATATATAGTATTAATATTCACAATTATCTTGGCTAGTTGTGTCAGCTTATCAACTAAAAAGGCTGAAATAAAAAAACAACTTATCAAGCCTGAATTAATGCCAAAACTTTCTAAGGGTTTTGTAATTCAAAAACTTCCCAATTGGCAATTTCATGGGTTTCATAATGTACTGCATTATACACCTAAAGAATTAATGGATGTAGGTGATGAATTCATTTATAATAGTATTAGCGCTTCCAATAATGATTCAAAAGGAGAAAGTTTACAGTCTATCGTAGATCGATCTATAAATAAGCGAATGAATACTGTTAAGATCACTAATTTTAAAATGTTCAAAGAACCTACACAATATGGAGAAAGTATTATAGTTACGTATGATTCAAAAATTAGTGGAAAAGAATATAAAACTATAAAGCAATATTATAAATATAAAAGTAGAGTATACCGAGTATTCTTTTCAGCCAGAAAAAAGAATTTTGACAAATATTCAAAAGATGCGATACGCATGATGAAAACATTCACTATTACAGAATAATATCAATTTTAATTTATCGTAAGACTAAAGTACTCGAATTATTAAAAACTCCAATTGTTGTGATTGGAGTTTTCATTTTTATATATTCTTTTAATACTAATCAATTATAATTCAAGATTTTTTACGACTTTACCTGCAACAATTTGCAACGAAAAGCAACAAATATTAATGGAATTTGCAACAGTTTGCAACAAAACGCAACAGAAAGCAACAGAAAGCAACAGAAAGCAACAGAAAGCAACAGAAAGCAACAGAAAGCAACAGAATTTGCAACAGTTTGCAACAGTTTGCAACAAAATAGAATGACTTCGATTATTAATTTTACTTTCATTAAAAGACTATAGTAATTCAGAATAATTTAAAAGCGTTTTTTTCCAATTTTTTAACTAACTTTGTTACAATCAGTAATTCACTACTGAATACTAAAATGAATACGATTTGTACGAAAAAAGCATTTTTTAAAAAATTAAATCACTAATTATCAGTGTTTTACATTTTAAATCCTGAGTTAGTTACTCGCCTTTTTTTTGTGATTTGATTTAAAGTTTTAAATAGTATAAACCCAGTATTTACGCAGTGTTTTTGTATCACTATAGAGCTTTCCCTTCCAATAACCATTTAAAAGTCGTTGATGCGTTTCCATGATGGTTTTATCACGTCTTTGGTCATTATCATAAATACTAAACAAAAGGTTTAAATTTTGGAAGAACATTCCTATAGAAGTTTCCACATCGATTGGTTGTATTACAGAAAGTGTACTAATACCATTTTTTTTAAGTTCTTCAACAATTGTAATAGCACTTGTACCTGCACCAGAAAATCGATCAATACTGAATACATTAATAAACGTAATTCTTTTCTTTTTTACATAGGATGTCCTTTTTTGAAACTGTTTCCTATCATCAGTTTTTACACTCTCATACGTACCTTCAAAATATTCTTTTAAATCTAAATTTAATCGATTAGCATATTGAGCACATTGTATTTTTTGACTTTCTAAGCTTGTATTGTCTTCTTGTTGTGATCCAGAAACTCTAGTGTAGATTACAACTTCATTTTTAGTAATTACCTTTTTTATTCTGCTTTGCGAAGCTTTGAAATTGTTGAAGATTGCTCATGTTCGGTAATAATGTAAGTATCTGTAAACTAAAGCTGTCCACTCTATTGAGAAGCAGAAGAGAAAACTATTTTCAAAAAATACCATAAATACGGTATTGTCTTCTATTGGGCTATAGAATAGTTTTACCAAAAAGAATTAGTAACTATTACCGTTTACAAAAAAACGATACTATACGTAAATAGAGGTTACGTTCTTTTCATTATTTGAGAGAACTATTCATATAAAACTGTATATAAATGACAAAAAAAATAACATTAACTCTAGCAATACTTGCTTTAGGCATTGCTGTATTTTCAATGGTACAAAGTTATTCAACAAGCGAACTAGTTTATGTAGATGTAAACAAACTTTTAGAAGGCTATAAGCGAACAGAAGTTGTTCGAGGTGATTTGAAAAAACAATCAGATCAAATGAAAGCCAATGTAGATAGTTTAATTACGGGCTGGCAAAAAGAACTAAAGACTTATGAGAAACAGCGCTCAGAAATGAGTAAAAAAGAAAAAGAACTGCAACAAGAACTTTTGGCTAACAAGCAGCAGCAGATTAATAGCTATCAGCAAGCTATTGGGAAACAGATTCAAAAGGACGATGCCAAAGCTACTCAAACTGTAATTAATGATATCAATGATTATGTAAAAGAATATGGAAAAAAACACAATCATCAAATCATTTTTGGAGCTGGAGGAAATGGAAATATCATGTATGCAGAAGAGGCAACAGATTTAACAGAAACAGTATTAAAAGGATTGAATGAAGAGTTTGAAGGCAAATAATAACATCATACGAATTTTGGTGCTACTGGTTTTTATAGGTTTGTTGAACTCATGCTCAAAACAAACCTTTAAGAATAAAAAGGAACTACAATCGTATATCCAAGAAAAGGATAATGGCTATCTGCAAGAAAAGACAATTAATGGAGTTCAATTTTCGCTATTGTATAGACCAACAGATTTGCTTGTTGCACAAGAATTAAAGACTGAAAGCAATAAAGAAGATATTGAAAGACTTCGTGAGCACTATCAAAAATACATCTACTTTAATTTGTTTTTTTCAGCAAACGATAAAGAGTTACTGAGTACTGTTCCTAAAAATAGAAATGAATTTGGAGAGATGGTAAATACATTGGCTTTTGGAATGAATGAGAAGGTGCATTTGTTTACAAAGTCAAAAGATACCATAGAAATGGCAGACTATATCTATCCGCGAATGTATGGAATGAGTAATTCAACAGCGATCATGTTAGTATATCCGAGAAATAAGGAGCAATTAGAAGGCAAAAATTTAAACCTAACGGTGGAAGATTTAGGAATAAGTACGGGAGAAGTGAAATTTAAAATTCCTACTCAAATTATAAATAACGAATTAAAACTATCATTTAATTTCTAGATAAATGAAAATAACAATAAAAAAAAGAGCTCTAAATATTTTTACTTTAGCAGTATTATTTACCTCATTTTATTCAAATGCTCAAGGACCTAATGCGCCTGAGGCAGCTAGTTTTGAGCCTATTGACGCTACTGATATGGTCAGCTTATCAACAGGAGATTTAACTTATGTACTACCGTTGTTAAATGTTCCTTCGCCAGAAGGAGGTTATCCATTAGCTTTGGCTTATCATGCTGGTATAGCTATGGATCAAGAGGCTTCATGGACAGGATTAGGTTGGAATTTAAATGCAGGAGCTATCAATCGTTCGGTAAATGGATATCCAGATGACTATAGCAACACCTTGATAAATGAATATCTTTATGATGAAGGCGATGAAGAAACAGTTTACAGTCTCAGAGTTGGATATCAAAAAGCAGGTATTTCTGTTGGATTAGGTCTTGCTTGGGGAAGTAATAGAAGCTTGTCAGGTTCAGTAAATATTGGTTATGCTGGTTCGTCTATCGGAGTAGGAAGTAATGGTATAAATTATACAGCTGGACTTGGTCCGTTATCGTATAATAATAGCCAAGGATTTGGTGTATCAATCCCCATCAGACTTGGTTCTGGGGTAGGTTTAAAAGCTAATTTTTACACTAAAGCCAAACCATCTTTTGAACTCAATTATTCTGGTGAAACTGCGAGCGGTTACAGCTATTCTTTAGGAACTACATTTTCTTCCTCAGGAGTAGGGCTGAATGTGCAAGTTGGAAAAGGAGAACATTCAGGTGGAGTGGGTATAAACTCACAATTTCATAATACAGAAAGTATGGGAGATTATACAAGTAAGACTTCAGGTTGGAATATTGGAACTCCAATTCCTATTGGAGGTTTTAGTTTTTCATTTGGGAAGCAGAAATTCAGATATTTTTTAGCTAAAAATGAGGACAACTACATAAATGGCCCTTTATATTTTTCTGAAGGAACAAAAAATGGCATTACATACGAGGTTATATGTATGATAGAAGATAATTATGGAAACACTTCGAGTTGTGCGCCAAAATTCAAAACCACAAATTTACAGGAAGCTCAAAATTATGTTCAAACACAAGAAGTAAATAATAATAATTGTCAATGTCAAATTTCTGAAATATCTGTGCAACAAGCTTTCATGGATATCTATGAAGTGCCATTAACTACGGATTATAGTTTTTCTGACACTGATATGGTAAGTACAGATAATGCAGTATTTCCTAGTTATGATAAATATAACGTTCAGGCGCAAGGTTTGTCGGGTAGTATATCATCAAGGCTGTACGAAAATGGAGCTCTATTTGGTCTTTCTAATAAAGAAAATGATCAAGATTATAAACTTAAATATGTTTTGGATGGTTCTACAATTATTCCTGATTACGCTCAATTTAATAATATGCCATATTTCTATTTTGAAAATGAAATTAGTACATATTTGAATATTACAGATGTAAGTAAAGCTAATTTTAACACAAATAGTAATAATTCAGATATTCTTTCATATTATACTAACGGAGTTCAATTGAGTGCCAAGCCTAGAAGAAAAAATGGAAATTATATTGAGTTTTACACAAATAAAGAAATTGTTGAAAATTATGATTCTATCAAAACAGAAGGTTTTTTAAGTCCATACACTACTCTAAACAGATCAGATATGCCCAGTAATAGTATTGGAGCTTTCAAAATTACAAGTGTAGATGGTAAAACATATCATTATTCTTTACCTGTTTATAATCATGAAATAATAGTAAGGACATTTGGGGCAATTGGAGCCCGACCAAATGAGAATCAGTCATATTTTGAAAAAAGACAGTTAGAATCTTATGTTACACATTGGCTGCTAACAGCTGTTACTGGAGCTGACTATTTTGATGCTAATGATAATGGAATTGTTGATAAAGCAGATTATGGATATTGGGTTGGGTTTGAATATGGCAAATGGTCAGATGCTTTCGTATGGAAAAACCCATATGGTAAAGATTATTTTGAAGATGAATCTAACACAAATATTAAAACGTGGATTAGAGGTCGTAAAGAGATGTACTATTTAGATAGGGTGAAAACGCGAACTCATTCAGCATTACTTATAAAGAGTGAACGTCAAGACGATAAATCGATAGAATGGAATTATTCTTCCGTTGATCATATTGATAATCGTGATCAAGATAATACAGCTTTTCAGTCTCGATTTGTAATACCGACTCAAAATAGTTTACGATTAGATAAGATTATATTAGTAAATGAAGAAGATGATATAGTTGATAAAACTTATGGTTCCTCTTCAGAGTCTTACGTAGATGTATCATATAATAATTCTTCAAGACCATCTGAACGCGCTTGGTATAATTTGAAAGATAATGTATTAGACACTGGAGATAATTACAGTAGCTTATTGAACTCAGCCGTAAAAGTCATTGATTTGAATTACGATTACACTCTTGCTAAAGGAAGTCCAAATTCAACTTCTTCAAGCATTGGAAGGTTAACTCTTAAGTCAGTTGATTTTAAAGGTAAGTCAAATCAACAATCAATACCTCCTTACATATTCAATTACATAAATGATATTGCCTATAATTTTGATATAGAAGACAAAGATTCATTTGGATATTACGGCAATAATAATAGCATGTGGTCTCTAAATGAAATTGTAACTCCTCAAGGCGGAAAAATACAAATTGAGTATGAGGGACATAATATGAATCCAGTAGTTAAACCAAATATAAAATTCTCAATAGGGAACTCTGAATATGGTATAAGTCTTGATTCAAATACTAATGGTAATACGTTCACTATAAGTTCAGATCATAATTTAGGTATTCAAGTCGGAGATACACTTAATGTTTACTATGACTATACATGTACGTTTCAAGACGAGGTTGGTTGTGGAGGACCTTGTGGTCCAGAAACCAGAGATTGCGATCAAGATATGGTAGCTACTGTTACACAAAACTTAGGAAACAACAGATTTAAAATTCAAGTTACTACAACGAACGATTGCTTCATCTTTGCTCAAAATCATCAAAATGGATGTTCTATAAGTCAAAGTCAGACTTATTCTGCTACATACAATGCAACAGGTACTATAAATAATTATGGAGGAATTAGAACTGCTTCCATAACAACAACTGACGGAATCAATAACTATGTTTCAAGATATAAATACGGAGAAAATGAAAACGGAATAGGTTATATCAGTTATTTACCTTTTGCGCCTGAGCTAGAAAAAGAACTTCCATATAGTTCTGAATTACCATCTCCAAGGGTAATGTATGAATTTGTATCTATGGAATCATTTGGAACTAACAACGAATCAAGCGGAAAAACAATATATAAATTTAATGTTTTAAAAGAGAAAGAAGAAAATGACATAAAGTTTGGAGATTTATATGAAATAGATATTACTTCACAGTCGCACACGAATAGTGTATCAGATAAAGACGTTGTAGTTAGTGATTACACAGTTAAAGATAATCTAGCTTCATTGGGACAATTGTTAGAAGTATCTACATATAACAATAGTGGACATTTAATTAGTAAAATTGAAAACACTTATTATTCTCCTGAGGAAACACCAAATTCTCTTGGAAAGACTAAAGAATCTTATCAAACATACAAAGTAGTTGATTATACAAATAATACACCTACTAAAAAAGATAAATGGTTGGTTAATTCATCTACAAGGATAAAATACCCTAATCTATTAAAGTCTTCAACTGAATATAAATTAGGATATGTGTTTTCTTCCAATTTTAATGATTTAGATCCTATTACAGGTAGAGCCAACGAAATATATTCGGTAAAAAGCGATGGGACAGAAGTTATGTCCAAATCAATTCCTGCTTATTATAAATATCCTAATATGGGTTCTAAAGTAAATGATGTTCAATTTGAAAACATGTTAGTCCAAAATACTGCCAATTACAACTTCATTAAAGATGTGACTACTGGATTGTGGAAAGAAACAGGTGTTGGGATTACTACTTGGAATAACGATTGGTTGTATACAAGTGAATCAGGTACCCATACTACACCAGTAAATGCTAATGAGAAAGTATGGCGTAAGCATAAAACATATACGTGGCAAGGAAATTTAGATAGTGATGGAACACTGCAAGGGTATGTTGATAATTTTGATTGGAGTTTAAATGCAACTACACAACCAGCTGAGTGGAAACAACTTTCAGAAATAACAAAGTACAATCATTATTCCATGTCATTAGAAATAGAAGATATAAATTCGAATAGAGCTGCTACTAAAACAGGAGATAATTCAACAAAAGTACTTGCAACAGGAAATGCAGCCTACGGAGAAATGTTCTATACAGGAGCAGAATATGAAAATCCCGCAACAGCTGCAACATACATAGATCAACAAATAAAAATGGATAATGGCGCGGTTCGTACAAGTTCAAAATTCCATACAGGTAAATATTCTGTGGAAGTCCCTGTAGGTGGACGTCTAGGTGCAATTTACAAAGGAAACGAGTATCGTTCTGGTAAGTATAAAATATCCGTTTGGGTACACAAAGACAATCATCAAAATGCACGAATACAAGGAGTTCCTTTTAATGGAGAAATAATTCCTGCTGGAGATTGGGTACTTATGAATCATTATATCACATTCTCAACAAATACAGGAGATCAATTCCCTTATGTTACCTCTACAAGCGGAAATCTATATGTAGATGATTATAGGATTCATCCTATTAGTTCTTCTATGGCGACGTATGTTTATAATGAGTGGGATAAATTATCATATATACTAGATGGTAATAATTTAGGAACATATTACGAATATGACAGTGCAGGAAGGCTCATCAGGACTTCTAAAGAAGTAATAGATAACGCCTCTGTAACGGGAGGATTTAAGAAAGTTTCTGAAAGTAATT
>NZ_JBGCDL010000162.1:0-7529 GCF_045105435.1 Kordia sp.
TGCATCATATTTACAATACCAACAATTCTATTTTAGAAAAACTACAAAAAAATAGTTCGATTAACGAAGATGAAAATCACGATTTACGCAATTTACCTGCAACCTATATGATTTGCTATTTGAACGGTTTTCACGAAGCAAAAGACAAATTGGAATTGGCGAAACCACTTTTAAAATCCTATGATAAAGACATTTATGAGCTTTACAAAGCAACAATTCGGATTTTAAGGAAGATTAAGTATAGTTAATTTAGCCAAAGAAAAAATATAAAAAATCCTTACAAACAATAGCTTGTAAGGATTCATATTTTATTATGGAATTGTACTACTTAGTCTTTATTAAACATTACTTTTCCACTTTCCATATCGTATACTGCGGAAACGATCATGATTTTGCCTTCATCTTCCATTTTTGCCATCGTTGGCGACGCTTCTCTAATGTTTTCTACCGTACGCATTGCGTTGTTGTTAATTACCGTATTGGTAAATTTTTCATTTTTAGAAGTACGTTCTCCAGTTGATTTTGTGTCTACAACCGCAGGCTCAATTTCTTTGATTAAATCTGCCAATGAATTCATACCAAGTGCTTTTGCATCAACTTTATCAATTGTAGATTTTACCGCACCACAAGCCGTATGTCCCATTACAATAACTACTTTTGATCCTGCTACGGCAGTTGCAAATTCCATCGATCCTACAATGTCTGTATTTTCAATATTTCCAGCGACACGTGCTACAAAAATATCTCCGATTCCTAAATCAAAAACATCTTCTACTGGCACACGACTGTCTACACAAGAAAGTACAATTGCCTTTGGAAACTGACCAATCATTGCTTTTCTACGTTGTGCTGAATGATCACGCTGCGTTAAATTATTATTTACAAAGTTTTCATTTCCTTTCTTCAATCGTCCCACAATTTCTTCAGGAGTCATGCCTGCTTGTTCTTCGGCTGTTAAAATACTTTTTACAACTTTCGTTTCAACAAGTGCTGTTTCAGTTTTTTTCGTTTCTGGTTCAGCCTTCGTTGTTTTTGCTTCTTCACAAGATGTTAAAAATAAAAGTGTTGTTACTGCGAATAATTGTACTGTAAGTTTTCTCATTTGTGTGTGATTTAAAAATTATGGTGCAGACTGAATTGTAATTGTCCTTTCTGCCAATTAACCGTGGTTTGTTCCATCCATCCGAGTTGTACTCTTAGTTTAGTATTAATGGTATATCCCAAACCTAAATATGTTCTGTTTCTATCAAAAAATTGAACCGTACGTCCATTTCCTATGGTACGTTGTCCGTTTAAAAAAATCTCATTATAAAATGCTAAATAATATGTGTTTTTTACAAGTGCTGTATTATTTAAAGGTACATTGATAAAGAGATTGTAGCGATAACGCGTTCTAAAATCTTGATCTTCTACCCAACGTTGCTCATACCGAAAACGATGTGTAAGCAATACGCGTTTTAAAATTCTATTAGAAATCAATGCTTCTTGGTAAACACGATTTTCAGAAACAGGGTTGTCAATATCTTCTCCAAATTGCCCTGTGGTAATATTAGCAAATCCTAAGGTGAATTTCACACCTGAATCTTTGGGTCTAAATGTAATTCCTGAACGCAATAAAAGTTGCTCACGATCTCCAAGTCCGCGCCAATCACGATATTGAAAATCTCCTTGAATTCCCCAATTTGAATCCTTAAAATCAACGTTATAAAAATACATATACCAAGATCCTAGTTGATCTTCGTCTATTTGTTGCGCTTCACTTTTTGTAACGTAAAAAAGACAAATAATTAAAGGTAATAGCACTTTTTTCATATTGATAAATTTTAATTTCAGGGCAAATGTAGTGAAACTAAAAGTTATGTTAAGAACTATTAACAAATTTTTAATAGTATTACTGTTAATATATAATTGTAATGCTTTTAATTTAGATTTTAATGCAGAAATAAGAATGCAAAATCATGGTAATTTGTATTTTTGTCCCATGATGCAAAACATTCGTGTAGCAGTTGACGCCGTAGTATTTGGGTACAAAGACCATCAATTGAACGTGCTTTTAATAAAAAGAAAAGTCGCGCCATTTCAAGGTTCTTGGGCTTTGCCCGGCGGTTTGGTATTAGAACATGAAAGCCTAGAAACTGCCGTAGAGCGTGAGTTACAAGAAGAAACAAATGTTACTATTGACTATTTAGAGCAACTATATTCGTTTGGAAAACCTGGTCGCGATCCGCGAAATCGTGTCATATCTGTTGCGTATTTTGCCTTGGTAAAACCGTCTCATCACAAAATAAAAGCAGATACTGATGCGCAAGATGTTGCGTGGTTTCCTATCAACGAATTGCCTGAACTTTCCTTTGACCACGATGTTATTTTAGAAAAAGCCAAAACACGTTTGCGCAACAAATTGACCTACGAACCAATTGGTTTTGACTTGCTTTCGACCAAATTCCTATTCTCCGATTTGGAAAAACTATACATGACCATTTTGGAGAAAAAAATTGATCGTAGAAACTTTCGTAAAAAAATATTGAGTTTTGAAATTTTGGAAGAACTCGACGAAAAAGTCTCCGAAGGACGCGGAAGACCTGCTAATTTATTCAAATTCAACAAAAAACAATACTTCAAATTGCAAAAAGAAGGTTTCTTATTTGATATAAAATAATTTGGGCATGCCCGAAAACGGTCAGGCTGTCGGCAGTCGCTCTCTTCGAGGAGCTTCAACAAAGCCTCCATCCTTCACGCGAAACCAACAACCTTATGAACCAAACAACTCCAAAATAGTCTCTTTAAAACTATCATTTGCTAGCAATGCTTCTTGAGTTCCTTTCTCAAATACTTCCACCAATTCTTCACTTCCAACTTCATTTCGAGTAGGACCGTAAAACATTATTGTTGGATAAGATAACTTAAAAATACCTATCAAATTTCCGTAATCGGTAAAAGCAGATGCACCTATTTCTCCAAGAACCTCTTTAACTGCACAATGCAATCCTTTTAAAAAACCTTTAGTATGTGTTCCGTTTTGTTTCACAAAATCGGCTCGCGGTAAAGTAATCGTAGAAAAAGCTTCTTTCTCATCATACAAAGAAAACATAATTTCAGCTTTCAAATCAATAGTTTCGTCTTCAATAAAAAACTGAAAAGGCTTCATTAAAAGCTCATTCTCAAAACTCTTCATTGCAAACCAATCACTCAAACCATTCGATGTAAAATTTGCTATTTTTTTATCATTTTTATATATTAAAATTTCCTTTTCAGGATAGATACAAACATATCTTTTAAAATAATTGAACAGCAAATAATCTGGCAATTCCTTACTTTTCAAAATAGCAGCATCAAACCCAAAAGTAATTGAAGTGCTAGCTGTATTTTCTATATTTCTTTCTGAAACAAAAGCCTCTTTTTCAAAACAAAGTTCTTTTCCATTCGACTCAATAATACATTTTTCAGACAATGCGACTATAACTTGAAATAAATAATTACTATCACTCGTACTAAATAATGTTGCATCAAAAAGCCTCCTTTCTAATTCATAATTCAACACACCATTAAATGTGATTTTAAACAAGTCATTAGACATATTAATAAAGTTTACTTCATTCCATATTACATGTTGTTCAAAATATTCAAACAAACCTTTAATGATTTCCAAATTCCCTTTTTCATCAACTCGCCCAATATACATTGCAGGTCGTATTCTAATATGTTCCAAAGGATTAACATCCACAAAAGATTCAACAGAATATTCTATTTTTTCACTCATTTTATATATAATTTTTCAAGTAAAAGATACAAATAAATAGCGCATTATTTCAATCATTTATGCTATAATCTTTCGATTAAAAACCAGATCTCGCTCTTCAGCGAGATTAGTTCAACTTACAATTTTGAGTTCGTCTTGTTGACTTCTCAAAATTGAGTTTCACTAAATTAACGTAATTTTTACACAAAATAATTTGTAGAACGAAAAAAGCGTTTTATATTTGCGTACAAATAACGCTAATATGAACTATTTACATTTAGATTCGGACTTTACTCCTTTTGGAAAATCAATTGACTTTGAAACGTTTACATTTTCAGGAGGTGAACCACATATAAAAATAAAAGAAGCTGTAAATGATGCTGTTACAATTACACAACGCATTACTTCTTTCAATGATGTAGGTTTCATTTTGTTGGCAACAGATGCATTACGAAGAATGAATGTAAAAGAAATTAATCTGTTCATTCCGTATTTTCCAGCAGCACGTCAAGATCGTGTCATGGTTTCAGGAGAACCGTTAAGTGTAAAAGTATATACAGATATCATTAACAGTCAAAACTATGAAAAAGTCACTGTGTTTGATCCACATTCGGAAGTCACACCAGCGTTATTGAACAATGTAGCAATAATTGACAATCATGAATATGTAAAACAATGTTTAGCAAGCATAAAAGAAGAAATCGTATTGATTTCTCCTGATGGCGGTGCATTGAAAAAGATATATAAACTCTCGGCGTATTTAGGCGGAATTGAAGTGATAGAATGTTCAAAAAAACGAGATGTAAAAACAGGGGAATTATCTGGATTTACCGTTTACACAGACGATTTAAAAGGCAAAACAGGCGTTGTTGTCGATGATATTTGTGATGGCGGCGGTACATTTTTAGGACTCGGAAAAGCATTGCAAGAAAAAAACTCGGGAGATTTACACTTAATCGTAAGTCACGGAATATTTAACAAAGGATTTGAACAATTAGAAAGTATTTATAAAACAATATTTACCACAAACTCATTTAGAAATGTGGAATCAACACAAGTAGTACAAGTTGATTTTTAGATACTATATCGAGCCAAGAGCCAAGAGCCAAGAGCCAAGAGCCAAGATAAAAAATTCGTGAATTCGTGGTAAAAAAACAAAGAATTCACAATTTAAAATTTAAAATTCAGCATCTCGACTGCGCTCGATGTGACACATTTAGAATTTAAAGAAATGAAACATACATTACAACATATACAAACTCAGTTCAACTCTAAAAAACGATTGAAATATTTATTTTTTTGGGGACATCAACCTTCAAAAGATGGAAGTGTCACAAAAAGTTGTTTCAGTCAATGGTGGAAAGATGGGTTTACTGTTAATAATGAAACTTTTAAAACAGCCGAACATTGGATGATGGCTGAAAAAGCAACATTATTTAATGATGAAGAAAGTAGACAAAAAATTCTACTTGTTAATCATCCAGATCATGCTAAGAAATTAGGTAGAAAAGTTAAAAACTTTGATCCTGTTATTTGGAATGAACACAAGTTTAACATTGTTGTTAAAGGAAATTATCATAAATTTTCACAACATGAACATTTAAAACAATTTCTATTAAACACAAAAAATAGAATCATTGTAGAAGCCAGTCCAAGAGACCGAATTTGGGGAATTGGAATGAGTCAAAACAATGAAAAAGCTGCGAATCCGAATTTATGGCGAGGACAAAATTTACTAGGTTTTGCCTTAATGGAAGTTCGAGATCGATTACGTAAATCAACTTAAAATCGGTTTAAAGTAAAAAAAGTAACATTACAGACAAAACATTACTTATTTTAAAAAGATACAATCATTATCAATGTTTTTTAAAAAGGTTTTTGGGAATCTAACGTCTGTGTTAAGAAATAATGAATTAGCAAGCGGAATTGCGAAGCGTAGCTTCAAGCATGCAGCTTAGCTGATGAATGGTGCAAAGCAATTTCCTATACTCAGACTTGATTTTTTGGTTCGTTTTTTATCAAGAAAAAATGAACGTTACTAAAACTAGAGTTTGAAACACCAAAGTTGAAAAATTATTAAAAAATGCTAAAATCTAGTGCTAAGATTGGAAACAATTTAAAATTTAGCATACAACATTCAAAATTTTAAAAAACATGAAACTCACCATACACGGATACTCAACAGCATTATATGCAACATGGTATTATATAGAAGAATTAGGAATATTATTTGACGCAGGTGATGGCGTTTGTTCCAATTTATTAGGAAAAGCAGGAAAGATAAAACATGCGTTTATCTCACATGCTGATAGAGATCATTTAACTGGTTTATTACAATTCAATCAATTATTTGCAGGTTTAAAACCAACCATTTACTATCCGAAAGATGCAGGTTCATTTCCGTTTCTAAAAGATTTCTTTACCAAATTTGATCCGCATAACAAAGGAACAAACTGGCAAGAAATTCAAGACAAATCGATTATTTCTACAAAAAATACCATTCAAGTAGAAGCGATTGAAAACGGTCATGTAGTACAACCAGGTTTATTGAAAAGTTTAAGTTTTAAAGTATTTGAAACCAAACGAAAACTCAAATCGGAATTTGTGAATTTACATAAAGACGAATTGATTCAAATCAAAAAAGAACATGGAGATCATTTCCTAACGAATGAAATCAAAAGAAACATGCTCTCCTATTCAGGAGATACGCCAATTGAAGATTATAAACGCTATGACAATAGTGAAATTCTCATTCATGAAGCGACATTCTTGACCAAAGACGAAACAAATACAAAAGCATTTAAAAACAAACACAGTTCGTTAGATGATGTATTTAAAATGGTTGCGAATATTAAGATAGACAAACTGATCTTAGGACATTTTTCATCGCGATACGATCAACATGAAATAGACAAAGAAATTAAAAAACACATACAGCAGTACAACATCAAAATTCCCGTACATCGGATTCCTGTTGGAAAAGCTGTTAAAAATATTTTGGCGCAAGAGCCAATCAATTAAAATGAAAAAATCAACACGAAAACTCAAAGCTATTGAAACCTTAGACATTCAAAAAAATGGAAGCTATTTGTTTCAAGATAAAATTGTAGACATCAAAACTACACATGCATATACAGTTGAAAACTCAAACTATTATACCAGTGAGAAATTAGATGAAATACTTTCAACTATCACGTTAGATAAAAATTACGAAACACAATTTGAAGTTACAGATGAAACTTCTTTAAAAGCAATTTTACGATTAACAGCTGAAGAAAACATAATGTGCTTAAATTTTGCTTCCGCGAAAAATCCCGGTGGCGGATTCTTAAATGGCGCACTTGCTCAGGAAGAGAGTTTGGCAGTTGGTTCAAGCTTATATGCAAGTCAAATGGAGAATTTTGAATTCTATGAAAACCATAGAAACATGAAATCTTGCATCTATACAGACAGCATGATTTACAGTCCAAAAGTACCTTTCTTCAGAGATAACAAAGGTGAATTGATTGAAAGTCCTGTATTATGTTCGGTAATTACATCAGCTGCGGTAAATTATGGTGTTGTAAAAAGAAAAGAAGCGAAGAAAATTTCAGAAGTTCCCACTATCATGCGAACACGAATTGAAAAAGTATTGGCATTGTCTGTTTTACACGGAAATGATACACTAATACTCGGCGCTTGGGGCTGTGGCGTTTTTCAAAACGATCCAGCAGTAATTGCGAAGCTTTTTAAAGAAGTGTTGGAAACAACATTTAAAAATCAATTTAAAAAAGTGGTGTTTGCTATTTAT
>NZ_JBGCDL010000163.1:0-9118 GCF_045105435.1 Kordia sp.
ATAGAGGTTTGAAATTATGAGTTTTCAATAGATCAATAAAACGTCACTTCGAGTGATTTTCGACAGAAAATTGTATCGAGAAGTACTATAAAACGTCATTGCGAGAAGTGTACGCCGAAGCAATCTGTTTCTTAACAAACAGATTGCCACACGTTTTTCAAACCTTCGCAATGACGTTTCGTAGAGATCAGATTTTTATATAATCAACAATCGTACACCGTCAATCAATAACGTCACTTCGAGTGAATTTGTGAAACAAATTAGTATCGAGAAGTACTAGGAAACGATTAGTTAGTAAGCAACTTGATCAACAACTAAAACCTAAAGAACATGACGATCATACCCAAAATAAGGAACTTCTTCTTCCTTAAAAATAACTCCGTAATCTTCTAATTCCTTTAAAATAGGCGTGTATACTTCTTTGGTAATTGGCAATTGTACGCCAGGCGTGTTAATCTCGCCATTCAATATCTTCAAAGCAGCAATTGCCACAGGTAAACCAACCGTTTTTGCCATGGCAGTATACGTTTGATCTTCACCTAAAATCACCATTTTAGAATCAATTTGATACTTTTTACCAGCTTTCTCATACCCAAACTTGTGGTACATGACAATCATATCTTTATCTTCAGGTGCAAGTGTCCAGCTATCCATCAATATCTTTTGCAGAATTTGTGCTGGAGTCGCATTCTCTAAACCTACTTTTTTCTTCGGATTAAAAATATCTAACTCCAATAACTTTTCCCAAAGTGTATCATCTTGATCGATCTTTAAATTATGACGCATTTTCAACTCTACAGAATCTGTTGGACTGTAAGGTAAAAACGAGTTTACAAAATCGCGGTAACTCATTTCGGCAGAGTTTTCAATGGTATAGCTGTCGTCTGTCATTCCTAAAATGATAAACATTTGCCAAGCTCTTGAAAATCCGACTCTTCTAATCGTTCCGCGGTATAAAGTCAAAATATCATCCAAACCGTATACACTTCTGTACTTTAGTGAATCGCGATTGGCATACGCTTCAAACTTTCCATATCCTTCTACGCTCAAAAATTCCGTTCTACGGAAAAGTCTATTATATGGAATATACTTATACGTTCCTTCTTGAATAAACTTTGCGGTTCCGCCTTGTCCAGCCAATACTACATTTCTAGGATTCCAAGTAAACTTATAATTCCATAAATTGGTATCACTTTCTGGAGCGACCAATCCGCCAGTAAACGATTCAAACAAAATTATTTTTCCATTAGTATCGCGAATACGATCAATCACTTCCATGGCGCTCATATGATCAATTCCTGGATCTACACCAATTTCATTCATAAATACCAAGCCTTTTTCTTTAACGGCTTCGTCAAGTGCTTGCATTTCTTTACTAATGTAAGAAGCAGTTACCATGTTTTTTTCAAAATGCACACAATCTTTTGCGACTTCAATATGGAAGCGTGCAGGTAACATCGAAATGACAATAGCTGCTTTTTCAATGGCTGCTTTTCTGCTTTCTGCATTAAAAACATCTAACAAAATAGCAGATGCATTTTCATGATCTCCAACTAGTTTTTGGGCGTTTTTAATGTTGATATCTCCAACAGTTATATGTAAATTTTCAGTATGACTTTTATCTAAAAAATATTTAATGAGGTATGAAGCAGATTTTCCTGCGCCAATAATTAAAATGTTTCGCATAAGTGGGTTTTGTTGCGTAATTTTGTAAAAAAACAAATATAACACGAATGTAGCAAAATGTTACATTTATAAAAATAACTTCGCAATTTTATGAGAAAAAAAATATTGATTACAGGTGCAATTCTAGGTTGTTTGGCAGTTATTTTAGGTGCTTTTGCAGCGCATGGACTCAAAAAAGTATTGAGTGCAGACCAAATTCATTCGTTTGAAACGGGCGTGCGTTACCAAATATATCATGCTTTTTTATTGTTAATTGTTGGAATTTCGGGACTTATTTCACCTAAAATGCAACGATTAATATATGTTTTTGTTTTATGGGGAATTTTACTGTTTTCAGGTTCTATTTACCTGTTGGCAACCAAAGATGTAACTTCTATAGATATTACGTCCGTTGGGTTTATTACACCTATTGGCGGCGGATTATTAATCATTGGATGGTTGCTTTTAATCGTGAACTTTTTTAGGTTGAAAACGGATAAAACGGTTTAAAAATGCAGTATTTTTAAAAAAGAGCGCAGTTTTTTTAATTAAAGTGGATTAAATCGCTTTAAAATGTGGAATCTATAAAAATATTTATACTTTTGCTCCGTACAAAAACACAACTAGAGTTAAAAGTTATGACGAATAACACCTTCTCAACGAAAACGATTTCGTTAAATCAATACGGAATCAAAAACGCGAAAGCACACTACCAACTTTCCTCTGATCAACTTCACGAAGAAACGATACAAAAAGGGCAAGGAACTGAAACTTCTTTAGGAGCTATTACTGTGAATACAGGAGAGTTTACTGGAAGATCGCCTAAAGATCGATTTATCGTGAAAGATAGTGTGACAGAAGATAAAATTTGGTGGGGCGACATTAATATTCCATTTGAACCAGCTGCTTTCGATGCATTGTATGACAAAGTGGTTGATTATTTATCAGAAAAAGAAATATACGTACGAGATGCGTATGCTTGTGCTGATGAAAATTACAAACTGAATATTCGTGTCGTAAACGAGTATCCTTGGAGTAATATGTTTGCTCAAAACATGTTTTTACGTCCAACAGAGGCAGAATTAGATGGTTTTGAAGAAGAATGGCTTATTGTAAATGCGCCAGGCTTTATGGCTGATCCAGCAGTTGATGGAACACGCCAACATAATTTTGCTATTTTGAACTTTGAAAAGAAAATTGCATTGATTGGTGGAACAGGTTACACTGGTGAAATCAAAAAAGGAATTTTTTCTGCATTGAACTTTATTTTGCCAGTATTTAAAAACACCTTGCCAATGCACTGTAGTGCGAATGTTGGAAAAGACGATGATACTGCTATTTTCTTTGGACTTTCAGGAACAGGAAAGACAACTTTATCAGCTGATCCAGAACGCAAGTTAATTGGTGATGACGAACACGGTTGGACAAATGAAAATACAGTCTTCAATTTTGAAGGTGGTTGCTATGCTAAAGTAATCGATTTAAGTGAAGAAAAAGAACCAGACATTTACCGCGCAATCAAAAAAGGAGCAATTCTTGAAAATGTTATTCTCGATGCGAATGGAAATGTAGATTTTAAAGATACTTCTATCACACAAAATACACGTGTGAGCTATCCTATTCATCACATAAACAATATAAAAGTACCATCTATAGGGAAAAATCCTAAAAACATATTTTTCTTAACGGCGGATGCTTTTGGCGTATTGCCTCCTATCTCAAAATTAACACCTAGCCAAGCAGCATATCACTTTATTTCTGGATATACTGCTAAAGTTGCTGGTACTGAAGCTGGAGTAACAGAGCCTGTACCAAGTTTCTCAGCATGTTTTGGAGCGCCTTTTATGCCATTGCATCCAACAAAGTATGCAGAAATGCTCAGTAAGAAAATGAAAGAAGCAGGTGTAAATGTCTGGCTTGTGAACACTGGATGGTCTGGTGGTCAATATGGCGTAGGGAAAAGAATGGCTTTAAAATATACCAGAGCAATGATTGCTGCTGTTTTAGGCGGTGCTTTAGGAAACTATACGTATGAAGATTATCATATACATTCTGTTTTTGGAGTAGCACAACCAAGAAGTTGTCCTGGTGTGCCAGATTCTATATTGAGTCCAAGAACAACATGGAATGATGACCAAAAGTATTATGAAACAGCATTTAAACTGTCAAATGCATTTAGAGAAAACTTCAAAAAGTTTGAATCGTATGCTAGCGAAGAAATAAGAAGAGGTGGTCCACAACGTTATGGATTTTAACCTGAGTTCTTTCTTAGCAAGCTAAAAATTTACAATACATAACCAACCCAAAAACAAAAAAGCGTATATCTGTAATGGATATACGCTTTTTTAATATGATATATAAAAAATAATTATTTCTTATTTACTTCGTCAATATATTTTGCTAGTGCCATTGTCATAGATGGAGTTTCTGGCGTTGGCGCTTTAATATCAACTCTTAAACCTGCTTCTGTTGTTGCCTTAATTGTTGTGTTTCCAAAAACAGCAATACGTGTGTCATTTTGCTCAAAGTCTGGGAAATTAGCTAATAATGATTTAATTCCAGATGGACTAAAGAACACTAAAATGTCATAATACACATTACGCAAATCTGATAAGTCGCTCACTACAGTTTTGTAAAAAACGCCGCGTTCCCAAGTTACTTTCAAAGAATCTAAGGTAGTTGGTACAATTGCTTTCAATGCATCAGAAGATGGCAATAAGAACGATTCGTCTTTGTACTTTTTAATAAGTGGCGTCAATTCTTGAAAAGTACGCTTACCAACATAAATTTTACGTTTTCTGTATACTACATACTTCTGTAAATAGTAAGCTACAGCTTCAGACTGACAAAAATATTTCATAGAATCAGGCACTTTGAAGCGCATTTCTTCTGCTACTCTAAAAAAGTGATCTACTGCATTTCTACTTGTTAAAATGATAGCTGTGAACTTTGTCAAATCTATCTTTTGGTGACGTACATCTCTAGCACTTACACCTTCAACGTGTATGAACGGCCTAAAATCGATTTTCACCTTTTGCTTATCAATAAGCCTCGAGTATGGTGAGTTCTCAATTTTTGGTTCCGGTTGAGAAACTAAAATGGTTTTTACTTTCATAAACCTTGTATTTTATTTGTCGCGTTATTCAATTAATAATTTATAGATAACTAAATAAGGGGCAATTTCAAGTGCGCAAAGATACAAAATAAAATAAAACAACTTACTGATTATCAATTTTTGATAATTCTTTACTAGAAGAAATAATACAATGAGATTATAAGATAGAAATATGATAATTACTGAGAAAAATACAATGTTATGCTGATAATCATAGTATACTAGCATTAAGTTGATGGGAATCAAGAGCAAGCCAAATAAGTTTCTAGCGTTGATTTTGTGAAAATTATAGGCGTTTATGTACGTTTCAATATCTAAAATAACCGCCATAATTTTTTCAATAATGTATCTAATCACAATAAAAAACACCATAAAAGAGATGATTTTGACAAATAAAAATGGCGCATCTATCAAGTAAGGACGGAAAAAAGTAACAGCAATATATCCAAAAATGGAAAAGGAAATGACTTGTATACAGAACAATAGCGTTGTAAACCCGTTAATAATGTCTTCCTGTTTCGATTCTACTTGGTTTTGATATTTATTCGAAAAAAGAAATACTAAAAATAAAGAGAACTTTTTTTGAAACACAAAACGCGTCACGACAAGCAAACACAAGGTTATAACAAATAACAACGTGAGCCAATCTTTTGAAATAATCGTTCTTTCTACAGTAGATAACATTCGGTAAAATTAACAAGTATGTTAAATAATACATAAAAATTTAGGACAAAATAATATAGTGAGTCACAAAACTTATAATTTGTTTACTTTTGTTATGTCAAGTAAGCTTTAAAATAATTGATGTAAAATTTGAATTATAGTTTCTTTAGATGAAATAGAAAATATAAGCATAACCTTAGTTACGGTTCTGTTTTGTGTTTAAAATGCATGTGCTGAGCGGAGTCGAAGCGTAAAGGAAATAGAAACAAATTTATCGGTTGTTTTAAAGTTTATTTGGTATTATCTTAATTTTAGAAAATGTCAGACGCAATTGTAGTCATACCTACGTATAATGAAATTGATAACATTGAATCCATTATTGAAGCAGTTTTTGCTCAAGAAAAGGAATTCCATGTGTTGATTGTAGACGACAATTCTCCTGACGGAACGCACAAAAAAGTCCAAGAACTTCAAAAAAAATATCCCAACAAGCTATTTTTAGAAGTACGAGAAGCTAAAACTGGTTTGGGAACTGCCTATATTCATGGTTTTCGATGGGTATTGGAGCGCGATTACGAATATATTTTTGAGATGGATGCTGATTTTTCACACAATCCCGCAGATTTAGTTCGTTTGCTTGCCGCTTGTCAAGAAGAAGGCGCCGATGTTGCTATTGGTTCGCGTTATGTAAAAGGTGTGAATGTAGTAAATTGGCCAATGAATCGTGTACTAATGTCGTATTTTGCTTCAAAATATGTGCGCTTTATCACAGGAATTTCTATTCACGATACCACGGCAGGATTTATTTGTTACCACAGAAAAGTGCTAGAAACTATCGGTTTAGACAATATTAAATTCGTAGGATATGCGTTTCAAATAGAACTCAAATTCAAAGCATGGAAACTCGGTTTCAAAATCAAAGAAGTTTCCGTTATTTTTACCGATAGAACCAAAGGACAATCTAAAATGGACAGTTCTATATTTTCGGAAGCTGTTTTCGGAATTATAAAAATGAAAGTCAGAAGTATGTTTACCAAAACCAAACGCAATGCATAAAATACTACTCAAAAACGCACAAATAGTAAGTGAATCTGCCGTGCAAATGGCAGATATTTTAATTGAAGGCGAACGAATTGCAAAGATCGGAACACATCTTTCCGATGAAGCTGATGAAGTGATTGATATTGCGGGAAAGCATGTTTTTCCTGGTATCATTGACGATCAAGTGCATTTTAGAGAACCTGGACTTACACACAAAGCCAATATTGGAACGGAATCAAGAGCTGCCATTGCTGGCGGAATTACCTCTTTTGTGGAAATGCCAAATACAAATCCGCAAACGACTACTATTGAAAAGTTAAATGATAAGTTAAACATTGCCAAAGAAACTTCGTTTGCTAACTATTCGTTTATGTTTGGCGGAACGAATGATAATTTAGACGAAATCTTAAAAGTAGATACAACGCAAGTTGCTGGATTAAAATTATTTTTAGGTTCGTCTACAGGAAATATGTTGGTGGATGATGCAGCAGTGTTAGAAAAAATATTTTCAAGTACCGATATGATTATTTCTGTACATTGTGAAGATGAAGGAACAATCCGAAAGAATTTAGCAGAATACAAAGAGAAATACGGAGACGATATTCCAATCGAATATCATCCGATCATACGAAGTGAAGAAGCGTGTTACATTTCGTCTTCAAGAGCTATTGAATTGGCAAAGAAAACAGGCGCGCGTTTACATGTTTTTCACTTGTCAACAGGAAAAGAAACACACTTATTTGACAATTCAACTCCGTTAGAAGAAAAGAAAATTACTGCCGAAGTCTGTATTCATCACTTATGGTTTTCGGATGAAAATTACAAAGAAAAAGGAACGCATATCAAGTGGAATCCTGCGGTAAAAACTGCAAATGATAGAGATCAATTGTGGGAAGCTTTATTGGATGACCGAATTGACGTTATTGCAACCGATCATGCGCCACACACATTAGAAGAAAAAAGCAATCCCTATACAAAAGCGCCTTCTGGCGGACCGTTGGTACAACATGCATTAAACGCTATGATTCAAGCGCACAAGCAAGGGAAAATCTCTTTGGAAAAAATAGTGCAAAAAATGTGTCACAATCCAGCGCGATTGTTTCAAGTAAAAGATAGAGGTTTTATCAAAGAAGGTTTTTATGCAGATTTGGTTGTGGTCGATTTAGAAAAATCATACACCGTTACCAGAGACAATGTATTGTACAAATGTGGTTGGTCTCCGTTTGAAGGTGTCACGCTAGATAGTACGGTAACGCACACATTTTTAAATGGAAATTTAGCGTATAAAGAAGGAACATTCTCTGAAAAACGTCATGGAAAACAATTAGAATTTAACAGGTAATGAACAAATATATAACACTCATACTCATCGTATTACTAACACTTGTTTCTTGTAAAGAAGAAGCGATATCGAAGCCAGATAATTTACTTTCCAAAGAAAAAATGGCGGAAATTTTATATGATGTAACGATAGTGAATTCTATAAAAGGCGTTAATAAAAAGAAGCTTGAAGAAGGACACACGCATTTAGATTCGTATTTGTATAAAAAACACAATACAGATAGTTTACAGTTTTTAACGAGCAACAATTATTACGCTGCAAATCCTGCAATGTATGGTGAAATATACGAAATAGTACAAGCAAGATTGACCAAAGAACGCAAAGAAGTTGGAATAGCATTAGAAGCCGAACAAAAACACAGAGATTCTATTCAAGATGCTAAAAAACTCGCGCGTACCAAGAAAAAGAAAGATTCTCTAGAAAAAAAGAAGGAAAAACCTAAGTTTGGAGATGCATCGAATGATGGATAATAATTAATTTTCTTTTTTATACCGCGCACTCACACGTGCAATCGTTTCTTCCATTGGAGTAAACGTAAAATTCAATTTCTCTTGCACCTTGCTGCTATTATAAAATAGTTGCGACTGAATCGATTTTGCCGTCAAACGCGTCAATCTGCGGTGTTTTCCTGTAAAAAATTGTCGCCACCAATCCATTCGCCAAGCAATTCCCATTAAAAAGGAACTCGCTTCTTTTTGCGGAGGTTTTACACCGAGCGCTTTTGCAGTGGTTTTGGAAAACTTTTCTACGGTCCAATTTTCAGCAACAAGCACAAACCGTTCATTTTTAATATCGCTATTCATCAGTTGAATCATTACAGAAACAACATCAACAACATCTACATAACTTAACATTCCTTTGGTGTAGTATTTTAGTCCTTTATCAATTTGTCTAAACAACGAACCGCTTCCGCCACCGCGCCAAAATCCAGCGCCCAAAATAATACCAGGATTTACAATGACCATGTCTAAATCTTCTTGCGATCCGCGCCAAACTTCCATTTCAGAACCATATTTTGAAATAGCATACACACTATTATCAGCTTCTGCATTCCAATGGGTTTCTTCGGTAATAGCAACACTTGGATCTGTATTTTCTCCAATAGCAGCAATAGAACTGACGAAACAGAATTTTTTCACGCCGTACGCAATGGATAAATTCACCATATTGGCAGTTCCTTCAATATTTACTTTCCGTAGTTTTTCAAACAATTTCGGATCAAACGTAATCAACGCGGCAATATGATATACATGCGTAACATCGGGAAATACCTTTTCCAACGAAGGAACATC
>NZ_JBGCDL010000164.1:0-23588 GCF_045105435.1 Kordia sp.
TTGTCGCATCAATTGCAGCAATTTCAGGAGAATCGTGCACAATTAAAATTAAATCGACCACATTAAAACAACCAGTTAATACATTTTCAACACGCACATGAATTGTTTGCGTTTCTGGGTTGATGTTGCTGTATGCTGTGGTATTTGTAATTTCGTTTACATCATTTTCAGCGTTTTCAAGTGTTTCGTAATACGTTACAACAATGTCAGTTTGCATACCGCCCGTAATTTGATTTTCGGTACTTTGAATGTCAAAAACACCAATTCCATCGTTGTCTGTATCACAATATTCTAATGGTATTGCAGGAAATACTTGTAATGCATCAACTACAGAGATGTTTAACGTTGTAGTAACATAACAACCTGTATTGGGCGTTTCTACACGTACAAAAACTATTTGGGGATTACTGATATTTGTATATGGAATTGCTAATGCATTTGCGTCATTTTCGGCATCTGCTTGTGTTAAGTAGTATCGGACAGAAAGTCCAGGGATTCCTCCAGAAATTTCATCATTTTTCACGTTTAAATCTACAGCAGTAAAACCATCAGCAGTTTCATCATCACAGACAATTAAATCTGTAGGCGCATTTGCAGAAGGTAATTCTTCAAATAGAATTTCGAAGGAAGTTATGGCAAAACAGGTGTTTCCGGTTTGCGTACTTTCAATTCGAACAAAAATAATTTCACCATCCGTTCCTAAGTAGTTTTCGGCTAATGCATTTGTGTCTCCATCTGCATCAGCGAAATTTTCATGATAGGTTATGTTGAAATTTGCGGCATTTTGCATTCCTAGTATGTCTGCTTCTTGCGTTGTAAAATCGTAATTTTCAAAACCGTCACCATTTAGATCGCAAGCAATCATATTTTCAGGTTGATTTGCTATTGGTTGTGAATAGACACAGATTTCAAAGTTGGTTGTACTGAAACAGTCTGTGTTTGCATCATTTTCGATACGCGCAACTATTTCCTGACATGCAGCCGTATTTGTGAATGGAAATGTTAAGGCATTTGTTCTGTTGTCGGCATCTGTTTGATTTGCATAGTATGTTACTGAAAATAATCCGGCATCTTGCGTTCCAAGAATTGTTGCATCTAGATTTGTAAAGTTGAAGTTTTCAAAACCATCATTAGAATTGTCGTCGCATACATCAATATCAGGTGCTACATTTGCAATAGGAACTGTATTTACGATGAGTTGGAAAGAAGTAATTGCATAACAATCGTTTCCTGCTTCTGCACTTTCAATTCGCACAAAAATAGTATCCTGATCCGTTCCTGTGTGGTTGGTAGCTAATGGATTTATGTCTCCATCCGCATCATCGAAATTTTCATGATACGTTATATCGAAATCTGTAGCATTTTGTGTGTCTAATATGTCAGCATCTTGCGTTGATAGGTTGAATGTTTCGGTAGTATTTGCATCAAAATCACAGGCAATCATGTTATTTGGCTGATTCGCGATAGGTAATGTGTTTACACAGATTTGGAAACTGGTAGTGTCATAGCAAACTGAATTTGAGTCGTTTTCTAATCGGACAAATATTTGTTCACATTGGTTTGTGTTTGTGTATGGAAACGTAAGCGCATTTGCATTGTTATCTGCATCCGTTTGACTTAGATGGTAGGTCACCATAAAGATTGCAGGATCTTGCGTGTCAAGAATTGCGTCATCGAGTGTTGTGAAATTGAATTCTTCAGTACCATCATTGGTAAGATCGTCACATACTGTTATATCTGGGACAGCATTTGCCGTTGGAGCTGGTTCTACAGTGATTGTAAAACCTTCTTGAATAATATCTGCACAACTGTTTGATATTTCGACAGTGTAGGTAGTCGTTGTTGTTGGTGTAAATACTGGATTTGGCAATGTAGGATCACTTACGCCTGTGGTTGGCGTCCATGAATACGACGTAGCGCCTGTTATTGATGCATCGACTGAACTTAGTGAATCACCTGTACAGATAGTTTCATCTCCGAAGGCAAGTGAATTTGCAAAAGATACATAGTCAAAACATACACGTTGTAAGTTTGCGGCACCACCTGTAGAGCTTGTAAATCCGAAATATGCTTGTGAAACGCCTGCGAAAAGATTAGTTACAATATCTCCTGTGTATGAGAGTCGAAGTGAACAATCGAAATATACATCTAGCGTTGTAGTTGCGGCTGTCCATTCGATTCGAATAATATGTTCAACACCATCTTCAATATTGGTAGATGTTGGTGAAGCTTGCACTGGTCCGGCTAAATTGGCAGCTCCATTGTGATTATTATTCCCTTGACTTACTATGGCAAGATGATCAAAAAAGGGATCGCCTAATTCATTATTTTGCCAAGTATCAAATTCGACAGCTAATGAGTTATTGATACCTTCATATCCCATTCCGCCACCTAAATTTCCTATTTCGGGAGTTTGTGTGTTTTTTAGAATAAATGTAATTCCATCCGCACCATTTGCATCATTTGTTCCAAAGAAACCTCTAAATTCAACTACAAAATCTTCTGTAACGTCGATAGCTGTTCCTGACCAAATAGCTCCAGATTGGGTGTTTATATTTTGTGTAATTTCAAAGCAATCGCCTCCAATATCTACTGCATCCCCTATGAGAGAAGGCATTAATTGTGCATTGAGTTGTACGCAAAACAGTATGCAAAATAGTGTGAAAATATTTTTTATACTGTTGCTATGTTTTATTAAAATCATTGTCTTGCAATTATATAAGACAAATATGATGAATTATCTCTTTATAGTAAAGTGATTGCTAAAATCTTTTTAGTTTGAGATGAAGTGGTTTTTAGTGTTTTTGTAGCGTAATGATTTGGAAAATGTGTTCTAGAATGAAATCTAAATTGTAGGAAGAAATTAAAAAAAAAGATTACTGTCAACCATATTGTCAACTCAAAAAACGAGTTCTTTAAAGCATTATTATTAGAGTCGGAGAGAAGGAGTTTGAACTTTTTGGAGGCGGATGTTGAGTTGATTCATTCGATGTTAAAGATTGAGAATGCTAAAAATACAATTAATCATACATCATAATTTTTACACTTCTTTTAGAATTCATGTCGTTTATGATACGAATTGTTCAATGCTAAAATCTCTTAAAAATGCCAATGCGCAGCAAAGAGCAGCTGTATATGAGTACGAACAAATCTTACTTAAGGCGTATCAAGAAGTAACGAATCAACTTTCAAGTATTGAAAATTTGAGTAAAAGTTATGAATTAAAAAAACAACAAGTAACTTCGCTAACAGAATCCATTAATTTCCAATCAACTCTTTCAACCTACTATAGCTGATTATATGGAAGTATTATTAACACAACGAGATGCATTAGAAGCTAAAAATGAACAATTCGTTGCTATGGTAACGCTATACAAAGCTTTAGGCGGAGGATGGAAATAAGCTGCTTTTACAAGTCAAAAGCAGTACAATGTAATACTAAAATAAACATAAGTTTAGATTCTGAATATTTAAGCCTAAACTTATGTTTTATTAATTTAAAAAAGAGTAATATACATACCAATGATCATTACAGTTAATGAATACTTAGTATTAAACGAGTTTCATAAATTATCTTTTTAAAAAACTCCCGTTTAAAAAAAAAAAAACTAAATTGCAAAAAATTAAATATGAGACCCTTAATTTTTTTTTTTTTTATTTCTTATACAGCTTTAGGTCAACTAAGTATTGTTGGAGATAACTATATATTTGTTGAAGACAACTTCATTTTTGTTACTGATAATGTAAATTTACAACAAGCTGATAGTAAATTATACTTAAGAAATGATGCGCAATTACTTCAAGGAACTGGAACTACTGGGAATCTTGGTTCTGGACAGCTCAGTGTTTATCAAAGAGGAACTACACACAATTATGCCTATAACTATTGGTGTTCACCAGTCGGAAACAATCTAACAAGCGGAAATGAAAATTTTAGAGCAAATCTTATTGATGATGCTACAGGGCTGCTAACAAGTAATGATGTAACATTTATCAATTATGATGGTACTTCATCCCCTTTAGTTATTGCAAGTTATTGGATATATACATTTGAAAATTCAGAATTCTACAGTGACTGGGTGTACCGTGGTGATATAGGAACTATAGCTCCTGGATTAGGTTTTACTATGAAAGGAACAAGTGGTTCTTCAAATAGTCAATTGTACGATTTTAGAGGAAAACCCAACAATGGAACTATCACTAATACAGTGATGGCAGATGTTTGGACTCTTATTGGAAATCCATACCCATCGTCTCTAGATGCGATGGCTTTCATTCACGATACAGATAATAGTGCTGCCATTACTGGTACATTATATTATTGGGAGCAAGATTTAACGGTTTTTTCTCACTATATAGCCGATTATGTTGGAGGATATGCAACGTACACAATAAACTCAGCAGGAACTGTTGAAACTTTTATTCCTGCTACTTTTGATACATATAACAGTGATGGTTCATTAAATACTGTAGGATCAAGTAGCACAAGTGGCAAACAAGCCCAACGATACATTCCAGTAGGGCAAGGATTCATGGTAGAAGGTAGTAATCCAACAACAGGAATAGTACGAACTACCAATGCGCATAGAGAATATTATCCCCAATCAGGTGCTCAAAGTGTATTTTTTAGAAATGCTGATAGTAATGCTAATGCTTTCACAGAAACTATAACGGATTATCATACAGTACCCAACGATTACAAACGCTTTCGTTTAAATATTGATTTTAATGACTTATATACGCGTCAACTGGTACAAACATTTCATGATACTGAAGCAACAATTAATTTCGATTACGGACTAGAGTCAAAAAGCCCTAACGATGTGGCTAATGATGCGTATTGGATTGTAGAGAATGAACCTTTCATAGCACAAGCATTACCTTTAGATATTAACACTACAAAAATTCCAATTATTTTTAAATTAGAAACTCAACAAAACTTACGTGTGAGGATTGCTGATATTCAGCATTTTGATGACAATCAACCTGTTTTTTTACATGATAAAGAAACAGATTCCTATGCTAATTTAAGAAACAATTTTTTTGAAATAAATTTACCGCAAGGAATATATAATACTCGCTTTGAAATTGTTTTTGTAAATGATAGTGCTTTATCAGTTTCAGAGTTTGAAAATGATGATGTACTGCTATATCAAGATAATTACTCCAATCTACTAAATATTTTAAATCCAAACTATAAGGAAGTTATTTCCGTAACAATATACGATTTGCTTGGTAAAAAAATAATAGCTAACGAATACAAAGGCGTAAAGTCATCTTACACAATCAACACAAAAGGACTAAGTACAGGAACATACATCGTACATGTTTTTGCGGAGCAAAAATGGATAACAAAAAAAATAATCATAAAATAATTAATAAACTAAAAAATAAAAATATGACTTATAGTGCCTCGTTTTACTTAACCTCAAGGTTTTTTAATAATAAATCATTACTGTCATTTGTTGCTTTATTATTTTGCATAAATATTTATTCACAAGTAGGAATCAATACAGATATGCCTGCTGATATTGCAATATTAGATATAGAGAGTACAGACAAAGGTGTTTTAATTCCTAGAATTAATATAGCCGATTTATCAACGGCAGCTCCTATTACAGGAACAATGATTAACGGTCTCTTAGTCTACAATACAAATGTTACCACAGGAGAAGGTTTTTATTACTGGAGTGGAACAGCTTGGACGCCATTTGTGGATGCAGATTTTTTAGAGGTATCAACGTCTAATCCGCCTAGTTCAGTGGCATCACCAGTTTACAGAACTGGAAATGTAAACATTGGAACCACTACCAATTATGGCACACCTTTATATGTTGAGTCGGTTACCGCAACAAATACCCCTGAAAGCGCAGCACACATTCAAAGAACCACTAGCCATACAGGAACTACAAACAGGTTAAACGGGATTAGCATTTATGGAAATAACTCTAACTCGGGGGAATATAGAGGTGTTTTTGTTTACAATCAAGGAAGTGGTACTGGAAAAATAGTAGGAAATGTAACATATACAACATCAACTTCTACAGGAGAAGTGCTAGGTACTGTTAATGAGGTGTTTACAACAGGAGATAGTGAAGACTATGGAACCCTAAACACAATGGGAGGAACAGGAAATGGAACTATAATAGGTACTTCAAATGTAATAGAGTCTATAGCTACAGGAACTGGCAATAAATTTGGAACGCTAAATTATATAGATCCCAATGCTGGCGGTGCTCATTTCGCTACTTGGTCGCAAGCTACAAAAGCAAATTCCTATGCAGGAATGTTTATAGGAAGATTAGCCATAGCTCAAGACGAGCTTTTAACTAATCAATATACATTCCCTAACAGTTCAGGAGTTCAAGGACAGGTACTACAATTACAAGACAACGCTGGTACGCTAGGCTGGAGTGATGCTCCAGGAAACGAGTCCATCAATGAAGTTGGAGCAGCTAACTACGTATTAACTGCTGCAGATCATACGGTAATTGCGTACAATACGGTTACTCAATTTACAATTCCTGATGCTGCATTAAATGCCAATAAAACCTATGTGTTAATGTGTGCCTACAACAATGGGACAATAACTTTAAACTCGTTGGGAGGAATTATATGGAATCCATTAACTAATACTGTACAAAACACACTACCTACAGGACAGCGCATCAAAATACACAGTACTGGAACCTATTGGGCCATTGTAGGCAATTAATACCCACCAAAAATATAACCCCTAATCTTATCTAATTATAAAAATGAAAAAAATCATTTCCCTCATCTATTTATTTTTTTTAAATACTTATGCAACAACTTATTATGTAAGCCCTTCTGGTAGCGATACTAATTCAGGAACAAGCGTAGCAGATGCCTGGCAAACCATAGCACATATCAATACCATTAACTTTCAGCCTGGCGATATCATTTTATTTGAAGGTGGTAGTACTTTTACGGGAAATATCTACATCGAAAGCACTGATGGCAATAGTGCAAGTTCTCCGTTGCAGATTTCTTCGTACGGAACTGGTAAAGCAACCATTGATGCAGGAAATAATTTTGGAATATATGTCTACAACAGTCAAGGTGTAATCATTGACAACCTAATAATACAAGGAAGTGGATTGGCTACCAATACCAATAGTGGAATACTATTTTACGCCGATCTTCCTGGTGATGTAAAGTTAGACAATATTCAAATTCGCAACTGCGAAGTTTTTGGCTTCGGTTTATATGGAATTGCCATAACGTCGTATGCTAATAATACAGGATATTCTAATGTATTAATTGATAACAATGAAATTCATGACTGTTTGGATAAAGGAATAACATCTAGTGGATTCTTTTCTCAATCAAAATTAGGATATTCACATTCAACTATTACTGTGCGTAATTGTCATGTGTATAACATACCAGGTTCTAGTGCATTTAGTGGACATTCTGGTAATGGCATTGTATTATCAGATGTAGATGATTCAGTAATTGAATATTGTACAGTACATAATTGTGGTAGCGGAAATGCTAGCTGTGGTGGTCCTGTAGGAATTTGGTATTGGGATTCTAATGATGTAATTATTCAATACTGCGAAGTATACCAAATGAGTAATGGTACAGGTTGTGACGGCGCAGGATTTGATTTAGATGGAGGTGTCACTAACGGAATTATGCAATACAATTACTCGCATGATAATGAAGGCCCAGGCTACCTTATAGGGCAATTCCAAGGTTCACGTGCAATGCAAAACATCACTATGAGATATAATATATCCGAAAATGATTCTCGAAATTATGCTGGATCTATTTTTTTATTTAATGGCGAACCCTCCTTACCAATGGCTAATATTGATATTTATAATAATACTATTTACCTAAGTGAAAGTGTTGACAATACGGGTAGTGAAGCAGTTTATTTTCTTGATTTTAATCCAATAAATCAAAATATAAATTTTCAGAATAATATTTTTTATGTTGAAAATAATGCGGATTTAATTAGTATTCCTGCAGGAGCTTATTCAGCCACCTTTAAAGGGAATGCCTATTATACAACTGCGGGATTTAATATAAATTATAATGGTAATAATTATACTTCCCTTACAGATTTTCAGCAAAATGCAAATCAAGAAATGGATATGGGAAGCCCAGTAGGTTTCCAAGGAAACCCATTGCTGACCAATCCAGGAAATGGAGGTATTATTGGTTTTGGAAATGACTTACATACGTTGACAGCTTACCAATTAACAGGTGCATCCCCAGTTATTGATTCAGGAATGAATTTGATGTTAAGTAGTTTTGAAGATTTTTATGGAAATACTACTATACAAAACGGTACTGATATTGGGGCGCATGAATTTGATTCAAATACGTTGGCAATCGATGATTTTCACTCAGCAGAACAACCTATGCTAATCTACGAATCTAATTGCTGCGATACTAAACAAATTAAAATATATAATATTGATAAAGAAACCATAAATAAAATGGTTATTTATAATATTTATGGACAACAAATACTCACTAAAATTAATAATGACATATCACTAGAAGTAAATATAGAAGAATATGCAAGTGGTACGTATATTATGCAATTGGAAGTTGATAATGAGATTTTAGCTTTTAAATTCTTTAAAAAGTAATCTAAAATAACGCCTCGGTAATGCTATAATCTGCCTATCTCATTGGCATACTTCGATATGTTTAAATTAATAGTGAACTCACTAAGTAAAAAATAAGCTTGTTTTAGCAAGATATTTTGCAAAAGTGTTAAGCTATAATCAAGTAAATTTATAGAATCTCTATTTCGTTGTAATATTAGTGACTATTTTATTAATTCAGTATTAAAAATTATCTTTGATTCGTAAGCTAAATATAAAAAAAGCATAGTTTTTATATTTAGCTTACGAAACACTACACAACATACAAAATGAAAAAAACGATTCTACTACTATTCCTATTCCACTTTTCTATTTCTGCTTTGTCACAAGCTATTCTTGAAGATGAACGATATGTGCCTGAGACTGATCCATTGGTACTAGAAAAATTAGATAAATGGCAAGACATTAAATTTGGTCTCCTAATGCATTGGGGAGCTTACAGTCAATGGAGTATTGTTGAGTCGTGGTCTATTTGTCCAGAAGATTATGGTTGGTGTGAACGTAAAAAAGGCGCTAATCCTGGGAATTATAATGCATATGTAAAAGAATATGAAGGACTCAAAAAAACATTCAACCCTGTGAAATTTGATCCTGAAAAATGGGCAGAAGCTGCTAAAGCTGCCGGAATGCGATATATGATTTTTACTACCAAACATCATGATGGGTTTTCCATGTTTGATTCAAAATACACAGATTATAAAGTAACCGATGCCGAATGTGCTTTTAGTTCAAATCCTAGAGCAAATATCACCAAGGAATTATTTGAAGCTTTTAGGGCAAAAGATATGTGGGTTGGCGCGTATTTCTCCAAACCCGATTGGCATCATAAAAGTTATTGGGATCCGTACTGGCCTGCTTTTGATAGAAATGTAAATTACGACCCTGCTTTATACCCAAAAAAATGGGAAACCTTTGTGCAATTTACACACAATCAACTCTTAGAGTTAGTTACAGATTATGGCGACATTGACATTGTTTGGCTTGATGGTGGTTGGGTAAAAAAAAGAGATCAGCAAAACATAGACGAAAACTACGCAGAAAAGTTTGCCGAAAACAAAGCTGCTAATGGTTTTATAAAACACCGAATGGTCTCACAAGACATCCGTATGGATGAATTGGTAGATACACTTCGCACAAAACAACCAGGTTTAATTGTGGTCGATAGAGCCGTTCATGGAAAAAATCAAAACTATCTAACACCCGAAAATCGTGTCCCTGAAAAAGAATTGCCGTATCCTTGGGAATCCTGTATCATTTCTGGTGGCGGTTGGGCATATACGCATGATGCAGTATACATGTCAGGGCATAAAGGTGTACAAATGTTGGTAGATATTGTAGCCAAAGGAGGAAATTTATTGTTGAATATTGCACCTACACCAGATGGTGAATGGCAAGAAGGCGCTTATCGTTTGCTAAAAGATTATGAAAACTGGATGCAGATAAACAGCGAAGGAATTTACAATAGTAAAACCTTAGCACCATACAAAGAAGACAACATTTGTATGACGCAACAAGATAACGGAAATGCGTATTTCTTTTACATGGCAAAACAAGATGAAATCACTATGCCTTCAACAATTACAATAAATTCACATCAACCTGTAAAAGGCAGTGACGTCACACTTTTAGGATATAACAAACCACTTTCGTGGAAAGCAACAGGAACAGGTTTTACCGTAAAAATTCCTAAAAAACTACGCAACAATCCACCTTGTGATTATGTGTGGACTATAAAAGTGACAGCATTATCAAAAAAATAAACATGTCAATATATCAACGAATTGTTAGTTTCATTTTTACATTTTTGATACTAACTTCTTGCAATCAAAAAGATACATTCTTATACAAAAATCCAAATGTCGCTATTGATGAGCGCGTAGAAGATTTACTATCCAGAATGACAGTAGAAGAAAAATTCTGGCAACTCTATATGATTCCGGGCGATTTATCTGATGGAAAAGAAAAATACAAACACGGCATTTTTGGTTTTCAAGTAGCTACAAAAAGTTCTACAAGCAATAGTGCCGAACAAATTCTAGAATATTCCGCAGGTGGAACAGCAAAAGAAACGGCGATTCTTATCAATGAAATACAAAAATACTTTACAGAAGAAACCCGATTGGGAATTCCGATCATTCCTTTTGATGAAGCGTTACATGGTTTAATTCGCGAAGATGCAACCGCTTTTCCGCAAGCTATTGCACTTGCGGCTTCGTTCAATACAAAATTAATGGATACGGTGGCGGCTTCCATAGCAACAGAAGTAAAATCAAGAGGCATTCGCCAAAATCTTTCACCAGTAATTAACATTGCTAGAGATGTACGTTGGGGAAGAGTTGAAGAAACCTACGGAGAAGATCCATTTCTAACCTCAAGAATGGCAGTTTCCTATATTTCAGCTTTTGAAAAACGTGGCGTAATTACAACACCTAAACATTTTGTGGCAAATGTTGGCGATGGCGGAAGAGACAGTTATCCAATTCACTTTAATGAACGCATTCTAGAAGAAATCTACTTTCCAGCGTTCAGAGCAAGCATTCAAGAAGCGGGAGCATGGTCAATAATGACGGCATACAACTCGTTAGATGGTACGCAAGCAACCGCACATAACTGGTTGCTAAATGAAAAACTCAAAAAAGAATGGGGTTTTGATGGTTTTGTTATCTCTGATGCAGGAGCAACTGGTGGAGCAAACGTATTGCACTTCACTGCAAAAGATTATGCCGAATCCACAAAACAAGCCATAGAAGGAGGATTGGATGTAATTTTTCAAACCTCTTACGATCACTATCCGCTTTTTTATGAAGCGTTTCAAAAAGGAATCATTGACGAAAAAGCAATGGACGAAGCGGTAAGACGTGTGCTATATGCTAAATTTAAATTGGGTTTATTCGAAAATCCATACGTGAATATAGAAGCATTAGAAAAAAGCAATAATGTAGTAACCAATAAAGCACTAGCAAGAAAAGCAGCGCAAGAATCTATCGTTTTATTAAAGAATGAAGCACAAACACTTCCGTTAAAAAAAGATATCAAATCTATTGCAGTCATTGGTCCTGATGCCAACGAAGCACGATTAGGTGGTTATTCTGGACCAGGAAACAATCCTGTGAGTATATTAGAAGGAATAAAAAATAAAGTTGGTAATCATGCAAATGTCGCTTTCGCGAAAGGTGCCGAAAGAATGCCTGAAGAATTTGTAGCTGTTCCCAAAGAAAATTTATTTCATTACAAAAACGGTGAAAAAACCATAGGGCTTCAAGCGGATTATTTCAATAATATAAAGCTAGAAGGCAAACCGGCGTTATCAAGAATTGACGCAAATATTGACTTTAGATGGACACTTTTTTCACCAGATCAATCTATAATTAACTACGACTATTATTCCGCTCGATGGACAGGGAAATTAATCGCTCCACAAACAGGAACTATTGATATTGGTATCAAAGGCGATGATGGATACCGTTTGTATATAAATAACGAATTGATTATTGACAATTGGAAAAAACAAACCGTACAGCAAATTACCAAACCGTATTCTTTTACAAAAGATAAAACATATGACATAAAAGTTGAGTTTTATGAAACCAGAGGAAATGTTTGGTTTAAACTGCTTTGGAATGCAGGAATTGAAACAAATTGGCAAAAACAAATAGCGGAAGCAGTTGCACTTGCTAAAAAATCGGACGCTGCAGTAGTTTGCGTTGGTATTGAAGAAGGTGAGTTTAAAGACAGAGCGTATCTTTCGTTGCCAGGTCATCAAGAAGCATTGATAAAGGCAGTTGCTAAAACAGGAACACCAACGGTTGTTATATTAGTTGGAGGAAGTGCCATAACGATGCAAAATTGGCTTGATGAAATACCTGCAATCGTAGATGTTTGGTATCCAGGTGATGAAGGTGGAAATGCCGTAGCCGATGTGCTTTTCGGCGATTACAATCCAGCAGGAAGATTGCCAATAACGTTCCCAATACATGAATCGCAATTGCCATTATACTACAATCACAAACCAACAGGAAGAGGTGATGATTATGTAAATCTTTCGGGGAAACCTTTATTTCCTTTCGGATTTGGACTGAGTTATACCAACTTTCAATACAGCGATGTTCAACTTGATAAAAGCACTATTAATTCATCAGAAAGTACTATAGTACGCTGTAAAATAACCAACATTGGTAACTTTGATGGCGATGAAGTTATACAACTATATGTAAAAGATGAATATGCTTCCGTTGCTAGACCTATTATTGAATTGAAAGGTTTTCAACGCATTCATCTAAAAAAAGGAGAAACACAAGAAATAACATTTAAGTTAACTCCAGAACTATTTACCATGCTCAATAAAAAACTAGAACGCGTTATTGAACCTGGAGACTTTAGAATACTCATAGGGACATCGTCAAATGACATACGACTTAGAACTGTGCTTACAGTAAACCCAAAGTAAGAAACTAGTAAATTCATTTCTTAAGATATCTTATTTCTAATTACATCTTTACATTGCAACTTTGCGTTATTATAATTAATAACAAAAAAATGGAAGATCAAAATAGTAACAAGGTGATGCATATATCACTTTGGATTGCACAAGGATTATTAGCGGTTATGTTTATAATGGCAGGAGTGATGAAAGCTTCACAACCTATTGAAGCATTGGCAGAATCAATGCCATGGGTAACATCAACCTCAGCTGCATTGGTCATATTTATAGGGATTAGTGAACTTTTAGGTGGTTTAGCCTTATTGATACCGTCAATATTTCGTTTTAAACCTTTTTTAACGGTTTGGGCAGCTTTAGGCTTGACTTTAATTATGATTCTAGCCGCAATATTTCATGCAACACGAGGTGAGTTTTCAGCTATAGCTATCAATGTAGTATTACTTGCTATTTTAATTTTTATAGCATGGGGAAGAGGTAAAAAAGCTCCAATTTTACCAAAATAATTATATAGTTTCAATATCAAAATACTGTTTGATATGCACCGAAATAAATTTGTAAAAACAATCTTAGGAACATCAATGTTAATTACAATGGATGGATTTTCTTCAATAGCGCACGCAATGTCAAATACGAATAAAGAAAAAGATAATTCAAGTGAATTTGCCACCTTTGGCGCAATTCACTTGAATAATACAGACCTTGTGAAATCTACTTTTTTTTGGACAAAAATAGTAGGAATGAAACTGAGAAAAGTTTCAGGGGATAGTGCTGAATTTGGAACTGAAAAACAAACATTAGTCGTTGTGCATCAAACTGCGAAAACTAGTTTTAAAAAAGGCTACAGCGGATTGTATCATTTTGCCATTCATGCACCAAACAAAGGCGAATTTGCCAATATGTTATATCGATTGATTGCAAACAACTATCCATTTTCTCCGGTAGATCATACCATGTCAAAATCAATCTATTTAGATGATCCGGATGGAATCAACATTGAATTTACTTTAGAAACTCCCGAAAGGTTTAAAAGAGTGGTTACAAGTGGCGGTCTCAAAATTGAAACTACCGATGGTACTATTAAAAGTGCGTCTGCGTACCTTGATGTAGAAGAAATTTTGAAAGATGTTACTGATAAAGATGTTTCCAGAATTATTTCTAAAGACACCTATCTAGGGCACTTACATTTATATGCGAACAATGTTGAAAAATCAAATACTTTTTATAAAGAAATAGGCTTTTTGCCATTCAATTACTTGCCACAATTTATGTATGCTGATTTGGGCGCAGGCGGAGCTTATAAACATCGGATTGCTTTAAATTCTTGGCACGGAATCAATAAACCTATAGCGCCAAGTGAACATGCCGGAATGAAGCATTTTCAAATCATTTTTAATAGCAAAGAAAAATTAAATCAAGCCATTAAAAATGTTTCTGTTTATGAAGAAAAAGATGGTGGATATTGCGTGTATGATGCTACTGGGAATCAAATATTCTTAACCAATTCCTAATTAGAATCATAAAACTATCCATGTTGAAAATTACGAATTTATGAAACGGACGCAATCAAATTGTGATGCAGTAGGCGAGAAGTTGATGCCTGTAATTAATCTAAATAATTGTGGAGGAAAAGAAGATTGTGTTCCTGCATGTCCGTATGATGTTTTAGAAATGCGAAAAATTACTCCAGAAGATCGTTTGACGCTAAATTTAAAAGGAAAAATAAAGACTTTCTTCAAACCTAAAAAAGCGTATGTAACAGATTCTAGTATGTGCCATGCTTGTGGAATTTGTGTGCAAGTATGTCCTGAACGCGCCATAAAACTTATTAAAATCGATAAAAATTGATGATTTAAAAATCTCAAAAATCAGAATGCATCATGAATCATTTAAAATCGTTTCTTACTGGAAAGTATACGCTTTGGTTACTTTTAACGATTCCAGGAATTCTGGCATCTGTAAATTTCATATATGGACAATTTACTTATGATATGATTATGCATATTACGGGTGAATTTGCTGGGCGGATGTTAATCATTAGTTTAATTGCCACACCTATAAAATTGATGTTTCCAAAAGGGCGCGTATCGAGATGGCTTGTTAGAAACCGTCGTTTTTTTGGTGTCGCAGCATTTGCTTATACACTATTGCATACTATTTTTTATATTTTAGAATATCCTTTTAGCCAGATATTTGATGAGTTTTCAAATGCTGCTATCCTAACAGGATGGATTGCTTTCTTCATATTTATTCCTTTGGCAATTACAAGTACCAACACAGCAATCCGAAAAATGGGACGCGCTTGGAAAAAACTACAACGTTGGGTATATGTAGCTGCGGTACTAGCATTTGTGCATTGGGCATTATTAGGCTTGCAAGGCGAGCATGCAAGTATAGGCGGCGCATTATTTCATTTTGTTCCTGTGATGCTTTTACAAGTCTATCGAGTATGGAAACAGCAACTTGTGTAGCAAACTAAGAATTAAATGTAATTTTCTTTTATTCTAGCCGATTCCCACTCAGATTTATTAATTTAGTGGTCTAGTTCATTACAGAACTAATCTTGCAGTATCACTTATTAGTAAGCTAAAAAAATTAGATGGCTATAGAAAACATACCAGAAATCTATCTTAAGGATGCAACTAAAAATCCTGATTTGTTTGTGTATGATTTTAAAATGACCAACGATGTTGTAAAGAGCAAAGTAAATTTAGGCATGAATATGTTTAGCTTTTTACAAGTCGGAAAAAAGCAAGTCCATTTTGCAGGGACATCTGTTGAGGTAAATAAAGATCAGTCGTTATTGCTAAAAAAAGGAAATTGGTTGTGGACAGAATTGTTAGAAACAGAAGCAATTTACTACTGTAAACTCCTCTTTTTTTCTGAAAAAATCCTCAAAGATTTTTTAGAAAAGCATACACAAAACAAGCAACAAATAGTTGATGAAACTCCCTTTTTTATTATTAGAAACGACGTATATATTACCTCTTATTTAAATTCATTAGCTGTAATTAGTGAAGCACCTTCTGTGTTTGCTGAAAACTTACTTTCGGTAAAATTTGAAGAAATACTATTATATCTTATCAATAAATATGGAACTACGTTTGAAACCTACTTGCAATCCTTAATTGTAAAAGAAACGTCACCATTTAAAAAGATTATTGAAAGTAAATTACATTCCAACTTAAAACTAGAAGAAATTGCCTTTTTGTGTAATATGAGTTTATCTACTTTTAAGCGTCATTTTATCAATGAGTACAACATATCTCCTGGGAAATGGCTTCAAGATAAACGACTTCAAAAAGCAAAAGAAATCTTAGCGCAAGGGAATTTAAAACTATCGGATATCTATTTAGATTTTGGTTACAAGAACCTTTCTAACTTTAGTACAGCTTTTAAAAACAAGTTTGGTTTTAGTCCAAGTGAAACTCCTTCTTAATAGTTGACCTTTTTTCATAAATTATTGACCTGTTTTGGTAACGGTAAAAAATAATGCTACGGCTACATTTGTATCAAAATTTAGAAATTTTAAAAAACACATAAAATTATGAATATTACATTGGCACAAGCTGAAAAAATGATTTCGGCAGCAAAAGAAAAATCTGTAGCAATTGACACAAAAATGAATATTGCAATTGTAGATGCAGGTGCAAATTTAGTTGCATTTGCACGTATGGATGGCGCTTGGTTAGGATCTTTAGATATTTCTATTAAAAAGGCAAAAACGGCTCGTTTTTTTGATATGAACACTGGTATTATTGGTGAGTTATCTCAGCCAGGAGGTGCATTGTACAATATTGAGCATTCAAATAATGGATTAATTACATTTCCAGGAGGTGTGCCTGTAAAAGATGCAGCAGGAAATGTTATTGGAGCTATTGGAGTTAGTGGAAGTTCGGTTGAAAACGATCATGCAGTTGCAGAAGCTGGAGCAACAGCAATCTAAAATACACTACACATTTCTTAAAAAGAGGATAATTAGCATACTGATTATCCTTTTTTCTTCTTAAAAATAGCATCAGATGAAAAAATATATTGCCGAATTTATTGGCACATTTGCGTTAGTCTTTTTTGGTACTGGAGCCGTAATCGTAAACGAACAAACCAATGGAAGTTTAGGTTTGGTAGGAATTTCTTTAGCTTTTGGAATCATCATTATTGCCATGATTTATAGTTTTGGAACTATTTCTGGGACACATATAAATCCAGCGGTAACTATTGCGTTGGCTTTTGGAAAGATACTGCCAAAAAATAAAATTTTTGGATACATTACTGCTCAAATAACAGGCGCTTTTTTTGCAAGTGGACTCCTGAAATTTATGTTTCCCGAAAACACAACATTAGGAATAACAATTCCTTCTGGAACATTTTTACAATCATTTATTATGGAATGTGTATTAACCTTCTTTTTGATGTTGACAATTTTAGGTGTAAGCTCCAAAAAAGAATCCGCAAGCGTATCAGGACTCGTTATTGGATTGATGGTTGTTGGAATGATTTTAGTTGCAGGGCCAATTTCTGGAGGTTCATTCAATCCTGCACGAAGTATTGCTCCAGCTGTAGTTTCTGGAAACTTATCGGCACTATGGCTGTATCTTGTAGCTCCAGTATTAGGCGCAATTTTAGCAATGTTTGTTTGGAAAGTGCTTGTAACTAAAAATATAGCCAATAGTTAACAGAAAATTAGGATATGGATAGCAACAAGTTAGTAAATACTACGTTTACTAAATGGTTATAAAAAAAATAATCTGACGCTTGCTTTAAACCTATCTAAAACTTCTTTGGTAAAATTGTAATTTATTGATTAGTTTTAAAAAAAATAAAGAATTTGTTGAAATCAATAAAAATACCCAAAGGAACTATACTTCTTAGGCCTAATGAAATTTGTAAATCAGGTTACAAAGTAAAAATGGGTTGCCTTAAAAGTTATGTCATCAATAGCTCTGGAAAAGAACATATCATTCAATTTGCACCAGAAAACTGGCTAATTTCAGATTTGGAAAGTTTTACAAAAGGCACAAAAAGCAAAATTTTTATAGATGCCGTTGAAGACAGTGAAGTCGAAATTTTAGATAAAAACTATTTTCCTGAATTTGAAGAAATGGAGCATGTAATGTTACTAGGATTAAGTACAAAACTACGTAACAACTTAATAGCAACAAACAACAGATTAATTTCATTACTAAGTAGCACTTCTGAAGAAAGATACTTTGAATTCACAAAAACCTATCCTCAATTGGTACAAAGATTACCTCAAAAATTAATTGCGTCTTATCTTGGAATGACGCCAGAACATTTAAGCTATATAAAAGGGAAATTAGCAAAAAAAGGATAAAACTTATTTCTTAAGATATCTTATTTTTTAGTGTATTATAATTGTTCATTTTTGTATCAATAGAAAATGTAATAGTAGATTTAGATAGGTTTAACAGTAATTAACATATCAAATACGATTCACACAAATGAAAAAACACATCCTAATTGTACTGTCATTCTTTTTATGTACAAGCTTCATATTTGCACAAGAATGGCAAACAAATTTTGAGGCAGCAAAAGAAATGGCTTCTGATGAAAACAAACCCATAATCTTGGTTTTTCAAGGTTCTGACTGGTGCGCTCCGTGTATCAAATTAGACAAAGAAATTTGGAGTACCGATTCTTTTAAAGCATATGCAAAAGATCATTATATACTGCTTCAAGCGGATTTTCCTCGTAGAAAAAAGAATAAATTATCTCAAGATCAAACTGCTCAAAATGCAAAATTAGCAGAAAAATATAACAAAAATGGAATTTTCCCTTTTGTAGTTATTTTAGATAGTAACGGAAAGGTTTTAGGGCAAACTGGCTATAAAAAAATCGCGGTAGCAGATTATATAGAAACCATAAATTCATTTGTAAAGTAATATGAAAAATTGGCTCATTCTTCTTATTACTTTGTTTTCATTGGCTTGTGTGGCACAAGAACCGTACAAACGAACAATGAAGCTGATGGGAAGTCGTTTTGATATTACTGTCGTCGCAAATAATGAAGCATTAGGCAATACCTATATAGATATCGCTGTTGCTGAAATTACGCGTATTGAAAAATTAATATCTTCATGGGATGCAACTTCTCAAACCTCAAAAATAAATCAGAATGCAGGAATTAAACCTGTAAAAGTAGACCAAGAGTTGTTTCAATTAATTCAGCGCGCTATTGGTATTTCTAACTTAACAGATGGCGCTTTTGACATTAGTTACGCTTCCATGGATCGTATTTGGAAATTTGATGGTAGTATGAAAATAATGCCTTCCGAAGAAAATATAAAAAAATCGGTTGCAAAAGTCGGTTATGAAAACATCATTTTAGACAAAGAAAAAAGTACTGTATTTCTCAAACTAAAAGGTATGAAAATTGGCTTTGGAGCCATAGGGAAAGGATACGCGGCAGACAAAGCAAAAGCCCTTTTGATGTCCAAGAATGTGCCTTCTGGAATTATAAATGCTTCTGGCGATATGAATACTTGGGGAAAACAACCCAATGGAGAAGAATGGAAAGTTGCCATTACAAACCCGTTAGATAAAACAAAATCATACGGTTTATTGCCCATTACAAATGGTGCTGTAGTTACCTCTGGAAATTACGAAAAATTTGTAAACTTTCATGGCAAACGATATACGCACATTATTGATCCGAGAACTGGTTATCCATCAAGTGGAATTATTAGCGTAACCATCTTTGCACCAAAAGCTGAATTGGCAGACGCACTTGCCACCTCTGTTTTTGTGATGGGAAAAAATGTTGGTTTAAATCGAATAAATCAACTACCTAAAGTAGAATGTATCATCATTGATGATGAAGGAAACGTGTACACCTCTAAAAATATTACAATTCAGAAATTATGATAAAAAAAATAGTTTTCACGATTTGCATCACAAGTTTTTTAACGTCTTGTGTTGTCGTAAAAGAGTATGAAAAAGTAAATATAAATGATCCTGATATGGCATTATCAGGCAAAAAAGCCGATCGAAACCTAACAACCGCACATTCATATCGTGAAGCAGCTGCAGGTGCTAACGGAGGAAAAACGGGCGGTGGCTGTGGCTGTAATTAAGATATTGATAATATGTATACAATGAATAAAATAAAAATAACAACACTACTGACTTTTATGTTTTTATGTATCGTTGGTTATGCGCAAGAACAATCAAAAGATAGTGTGCAAGTGTATAAAAAACGTGTCTTAGAAACCACCGAAATAGATTTCTTATCAAGTTACTACTCACAAGAAGGAGACAATGCAGCGGTAAGTGGCGGAATTGGAACAGAAGAACTTACAGATTTTACAGCTACTTTTATCATATCCATTCCAATGAATGATGATGATGTACTTACTATTGACGCTGGCGTTTCTGCGTACACATCTGCATCGTCTAGTAATGTAGATCCGTTTGATGCTGGCAGTCCCGCAGATCCGTTTGTAGCGTCTTCTGGAGCTTCGGCTGGAGATGTTTGGAGTAGCCTAACAGGATCGTACAGTCATAGTTCGGATGATAGAAATGATATTTGGTCTGCAAAAGTTTCAATAGCTGCTGAATATGACTATTTTTCAGTAGGTTTTGGCGGAAGTTACACAAAGCTTTTCAATGAAAAGAATACAGAAATTAGTGTAAATGCAAATGTGTTTATAGACAGTTGGACTGCAATTTATCCGTATGAATTGAGACCTTTTTCAGAAAATGGAAATGGACTTAGCAATGGTTTATTTACACAAAATACCATTACAGGAAATACAAATTATATGCCTTCTTTTTCAGAATTTGATAGCGAAGGACGCAATTCATATGCTGTAGGATTTGGACTTTCTCAAATACTACACAAAAATGTACAAGGTTCACTTGCCATTGATTTGGTACAACAACAAGGTTTACTTTCTACACCTTTTCAACGTGTTTACTTTGCAGACGTGGCAGATTCATTTATTGATAACTTCCAATTGGCAGATGATGTAGAACAATTGCCTGATAGTAGATTTAAAGTCGCTATCGGAGGTCGATTGAATTGGTATTTGAATGAATATGTGACACTTCGCACCTTTTATAGGTATTATTTTGATGATTGGGGAATTAACTCGCACACGGCTAGTATCGAAGTTCCTGTAAAGCTTTCGCGAAAATTCACGATCTATCCTTCATACCGATTTTACAATCAGTCAGCCGCCGATTATTTCGCGCCAGCAAATGTAAACTTATCTACAGCCGAATTTTATACCTCAGATTATGATTTATCTGAATACAACGCAAATCAATTTGGATTTGGAATATCGTATACGGATATTTTTGCAAAAACGCATATTTGGAAATATGGATTGAAAAGTATTGATCTTAAATATTATAAATATGATCGTGATACTACATTTACATCAAGTATCATTACTGTAGGATTCAACTTTGTGATGGATTGATATTTATTTTAGTTAAACTAGAAGTATACTATTTTTAAATAATAGTTCTGTTGCAATACATTGATAATAACAATGACGCATTTTTGACACGCTTATTTTATAAAAACGCCTGATTTGTCAACAAAATCAGGTGTTTTGTTTGTGGAGTCGGAGAGAAGAATTTCGAACTTTTTGGAGGAGGATTTGAAGTTGATACGATCAAAACCTAATACTTTGAGAGTTTAAATTTACACAGTTTTTAGGATGTTATAATATCTGTTTTTGTGTTGTTTATGGTGTTTTTCTTTTCCTAGACAATATATTAATATGATAAGATGTTTATTTACATTGCCATTCTAAATGGTGTATTTGATTCTGTATTACTGACCATTTTTAAAATAAGGCGATTTTTGCGATGGCTTACAGGTAACACAATTTCTCCTTTAAGATGTACAAGTCTGTAATGAGGTTCGTATAATTTTAAGTAATTGGGATTGATTAAATATGAACGATGTATGCGTACAAAGCTAATATCTCTAAAACATTCCTCGTGTGTTCCAATATTTTTGCAACTTAGAATTCGCGAACCATCTCTTAAGCATATCCAAGAATAACTCTCATAAGCTTCTATATAAACAATTTGTGATTTATCAATGTATTTTCCTTGAAGTTTACCTCCAATACGCAAAAAGTTTTTATTGTTTGTAATTAGCAGACTCTGATTCTCTCTTTTTTCTAACATGATGCAATATTTTTTTTAGTTTATTATTCCTTTTAAACGGGTTGGGGAAATTGGAAGCTTAGGTTTGTCTTCAGAAATCAAAGGAAAGTATTGCAACTATTCAATGCAACAATATTGTGTAAGCGTTGAATTTAGGATGTGAGCGTTATGTTTTGAATAAATTATTATGTTTTTTCTTGTTAAATAAATGTTAACAAAAAATAATACATCAAAATAAACTTCTAGAGCGTTGGTGATTTATAAGAAATTTAGGTGTAAAATAAGCTATTTGATTGGATAGCTTTTGAACGTTTTTTCTTCTTATAATATTAAAAAATATACGCTTATTCATTATTCTTTACGCTTATAAAGTATAATTGGCTTTTTTATAATAAGTGATGTACCATGCAATTTAATATAGCTATTAAACTCCTATTAAGTTGGTATTATGAAACTATCGATCACACTATTTTTAGTTTTTTTTATTGTTCCTCAAAAGCGGATTATTAACACTCATGATTTTGATTATGAGTTTTATATTTCTTCAGAAAAAATTAAAAAACCTAAGGTTGAAAAAACTTATTTCTGGTATAAATCTGGAGAAATTCATCAATCGACCGCTGATATAGGTGGTGCTGTTTTAGTCAATACTTACATTAAACATTACAAATCTAAGCAACTTGCTGAAAAAGGAATTTTTGATAAAGGGCTTAAAGACGGAGTCTGGAAAAACTGGTATAAAAACGGAAATTTATCAAAAATAGAAAAATGGAGAAAAGGATTTAGACATGGCGATTTTATCACCTATACTAAAAACGGAAAAAAGAAAGTAGAAGGAAAGTATCGAAATCATAAAAAACATGGAATTTGGATAAATTACGTTTCACACGATACGTTGGTGTATAAAAAGGGAATTATAGTTCCTAAAAAACAAAAGGATACTATAAAAAGAGCGCCCTTTTTAAAACGCATATTTAAAAGAAAGAAGAAGAAAACGAAAAAAGAAGATTCCAAAAAAAAGAAACCCAATGCAAAAAAAACTTAAAGCTTCATCATTATTACAAGCTGTTTTTGTTTGTTTGTTAATTGGGGCACTTTGTTTTGGAATGCTATTAATGTCAAGTTATAATTCCTTATTTCAAAAAAGAACACTTCAAAAAACACAATTGCAACTCACTAATGATTCAGCAATACAACTGATGTTATCTAACATTTCTAAAATTAAGGATGGAGCTATAAAAACAAATATTTTTTCAGATCATATACATACAGATAGTAAAGTGTCCGATTGGGGATTCTACAAAGTACTATGTACAAAAACGTATCATAAAACAGATACGATACAAAAAAGTATACTT
>NZ_JBGCDL010000165.1:0-25918 GCF_045105435.1 Kordia sp.
CTTTTTGAAAAAAACTAAACAATAATCATTTTTTTAACCATTACTTAGTTCTTAATAATACTTAATCGCACCACATTGTAGGTCCTGGTAAATCCCAACATGTACCGGCTAATCCAGTACAAAGATTCGATTTGCATGCATATAAGAGTGATCCACCTTTAATTTTTTCGATATTAAAACTTGAGACATTGTATTTGTTCAATTTTAACGATTTAAGATTCTTTTTTTTCATACTAATTATAGTTTAAGTTAAATTTGAAACAGTAGTTTTTACTGCCTTACATGGTAAAGATGCACATACAAACAGCTCTAAACAATAGTAAATTCATAAGCGTATCTGTTTAATTCAAATTCGTAATTCATAAAAAAAAAGCATAAAAAAATCCACTTACAGTTGTTGTAAGCGGATTTTAAATATTTGAAAATGAGTTTCTTAATCTAAGAAATCTGTAAAATCTGAAATATCATCGTATTGTGAGTAGAAACAGTCTGTACCTTCAATTTCTGAATGTAGTGTTCTATATGGACGCGCAATAATAATATTGTCATAGTTTTGAACGTACGCATCATTCACAGTTACTTGGTGTGTTGTAGAAAATAACAAGGTTCCATTTGTATTCACGGTTAACGGAGTGTAATGGCGAATAATTCCTTCATTAAAATTATCAGTTGCATTCATTGGATGTCCTGTTGTTGTAATCGTATAATTCCCCGTATAATTCATTGATTTCGGGAAGTATAATTCAATACAATTTTCATACAGTAAGTAATTGATAAATAATCCCGTTAAAGATGAATGTCCACCACCATCTATTCCTTGTGGTGGCGGATTTGGACGTGTTTTATCATGATTTGGCCATCCTATTAATAAATACCAGTTTGTACGTTCAATAAATTTATTTGCAAATGCTGTATTATTATCTAAAAGCTCATGTAATTTAATGCTGTTATTTCCATTTTGAAGTAACGCAGCTACTTCGTTCTGTGCTTCTGGACTATTTCGTAATACACTTCCCGCAATGTATGCAGTCCACTGTAAATTGATTTCGAGTATTTCTCGTTGGCTGTATTGGTCAGCTGTAGAACTAAAACTTTTAGGAGTGATTTCTGTTGCTGTTTCTGCTTCAGTTTGTAGTGTTTCTTTTTGACAAGAAAGCACAAAAACGAGCAATAACAATGTGAATACTATTTTTTTCATAATGCAATATGTTTAAGTGTGTTTTTTTCTAAAATACTACTAATTCGCCATTACATACAAATCAAATGATAACTGTATGACTTTTGTTCAAATACGTAAGGAGTTATTTCAAATGTGTATTTTATTTAGGAAAATATTTTTTCGAGTGTATAGTCTTTTCTACGACTCGAAACAGGGATTTTGATGTCAACATGTACAATAAGAACACCGTTTTTGTCATACTTTAATACGTGTTTTTTATTGACAACATACGATTGATGACAACGCACAAACAAGTCAGGAGATAACAATTCTTCCACCTTTTTCATAGGTTTAGAAATCATAATTTTTTCGAGTTGTTGTGTATAGAATGTGGTGTAATTTCCATCTGAACGACAGTATAAAATATCTTTTTCATACACTGCATATACTGCGTCTGACGTTTTTAGAATGACTCTTTTTTCCTTGACACCTTCAAAAAAATCTTGAGAAACTTCAATGAGTTTGTCCAAATGATTTTCTTCGCTTTTTAACGCAATTGCCTTTTCAATGGCTTCTGTAAATTCATCTTCGTCTACAGGTTTTAAAATATAATCTAAAGCACCAACTTTAATGGCTTTGATAGCGTTATTGTCAAATCCAGTGATGAAAATTACGTTGAAATCTTTGTTTGGAATTTCCATCAAAATATCAAAACCAGTTCCGTCACCTAAGTGAATATCGAGGAGAATTAAATCGGGTTTTTGTGTTTTTATTTGTGCAATTCCTTCCGCTACATTAGAAGCTTCACCAACAACCGAAACGACTTCCTTAAAATGTTCTTGTAAACGCATTTTTAAGTCATTGCGAATGGCAGCTTCGTCGTCAATTATAAGTGTTTTAATTTTCATCGGAAAGTTTATAAGGGATTGCTAAGGTAATTAAAACTCCGGTGTTTGAAGCTGAATTTGTCTGAATTGAAATATCTTTTTTGGTTGCTTTTTTTAAAAAATCGCGAATTAATTTGATAGAAGTGGAATTCTTGAACGTATTTTTATCTTCTGTAAAACCATTTCCATTATCACTTATTTTACATAAAATATAGGTTTCTTTTTTTGTGAAATGAAGTGTAATTAAACCTTTATTTTCCAACGTGGAAAAGCCGTGTTCAATACTGTTTTCAATGAAAGGTTGTAGTAACATTGGCGGAATAAAAACCAATTCGTCTTCGTACATATTTTCATAATGAAATTCATATTGAAATTTTTCAGGAAAACGCAACAATTGAAAATCCATATATTTTTTGAGCGCATCAATTTCTTTGTCAAACTGAAGATAGTTTTGGGTAGAATTTTCTAAAATTAACCGAAGTAATCGCGAAAATTTGAGTAAATGTTTTTTTGCATCTTCTTTACTGTGTTTGATGGTATTTTGAATAGAGTAGAGGACATTTGAAGTAAAATGCGGATTCATTTGACTGCGCAGCAAACGTTGTTGCATTTGTAAATGCCGTTGTTGAAAACGTAGTTTTTTATTGCGATAATAGAGCATTCCACCAAAAATACTTAAAAATAAAATACTGAATAGTAAAAATAAACCGTTGCGCAAACGTATGTTTTTTAATTCAGTATTTTGTTGCTGTTGAAACAGTAATTTTTCTTTTGCGGCTGCTTCTTTTAAGGCTAATAATTCAGATTCGTATTTGTTACGATAGGCTTTATTTTGATTGTCTAATAAACGATCTAATTCAGCTTCAACAGTTGCAGTTGATTGGTTTTGTTCGTTTGCCAATCGAAGTTGGTATTTTAAAATATTTCGTTGGTAATTGCTTGGTAGTTTTTCAAAATTTGGTCCTTTGGCAGAATCTAAATATTTGCGTGCTTTGTCAAAGTCCTTTTCAATAATATACGCTTCTGCAATGTTTGCATAACTATTTGATAAGAGTTCATTTTTATCAAAAAAAGTCAAAAGTTTTACATTTTCGAGCGATTTTTTATAGTTCTTAATAGCGCTTTTGAAATCGTTCTGATAAAAATCATAAATACCGCGTGTCGAATATACTTGTCGTTTTAAGTCATGCGTTAAGAGCGAATCCTTTTTAATAAGATCATCAAGTATTTTAACACCTTCATCAGTACGATTAAGATTGTCTAAAATGGTATACCGATTCAGTAATTCTTGATGATTGGTCAATTTTAAATTAGGGTTTTCCGCAATGATTTGAATGCGTTTTTCATTTGCATTGAGTGCTTTTTCAAATTCATAGGTTGCATTGTAAATTTCTTCCAAAAAGAAATAATAATACCCAGCATTTAACGGCTCTTTTTCCAAATTTATTTTTTGTTTAAATGCAGCTATCAAAGCCAAACAATCACCATGTTTCCCTAAGTTTTTAAACGTTTCAAAAGCAACATAATAATAGTAAAAGTGTCTTGCGTTTATGGCTGTGTTTTGCGGTATTTTAGTTGTTTCATAAAAATAAGAAACCGCTGTATCTATTTCATTTTTAGCACGATAATACAATCCGAAAGCAAGTTTGTTTTCCGCTTGAAGCGAATCGGAAATAAATGAATGTCGCTGAATTAATTGAGCTGCTTTGTTAAGATAATATACAGTAGAATCTAGCGTGGTATTTTGTGCTTTTTTTTGAAACGAAATCACGTTTTCTATGACGTTTGCAGTATCTAACTTCTTTTGACAAGCAAAAAAAGTTATTAGTAAAAAAATACAAAGAAAGGCTCTTGACATATTGTAAACATAACTAAAAAATGTGTATCGATTGCTATAGTAGCGCTAAACGGTCATATCTTTTAGATGTAAAAAACGTTCATTCGTTGCGTTGACAGTTTTGAAAACACTTAGCTTTTAAGGACTTTATAGGTTCGTACACCTAAAAATATAAGAAATAACGCGATGATAATGATGATGGGAAGCCAAATATCATCAACAAATGCAAACACTGATTGCTGCGTTTTGTGAAGTCTGGCAATTTCTATTAAAAACTTCGGATCTTTGAGTAAAGCTTCAAATTGTTCTTTTGACGGATCAATAAGTATTTGCCGATTTTCTTGCTCAGGTTGTAGATTCGCCAAACTTTTGTACTGCGCTTTATTCTGATAAATATTTTTCGGATTGATGATTTGTATGCTAATCGCGTTCTCTTTTTCTTCAATAATAATTGAACTCCATCGCGACAGTTTTTTATTAAAAACATTTATAAAATAGGCGTTTTCATTTTTCTTTAAAACAGCTTTTAGCGTTTCTACATTTCCTTCTTTAGCATAGGTGATGAGTTGACTTTTAGCCAAATCCAATTCGTATAAAAGATGTACATCATATTCGTATTTTTTGTTTGCATCTTGTACTGAAAACATAGCATTGAGTCTTCCGTTTTCAAATTTAAGATCTAATTTTTTTAACTCTTTGCGTTCGTTTGCATGTAAACTTTCAGGATTTTTTGAATTTTTAGCAATCAATTCTTCACGTCGTTTGTACAATGTTTCGTTGTAGTAGACGAGCATGTCTTCTTTTAGTGTGTAATATTTAGAAATACTGTCGTTTTGTAAATCTTCTGCTGTAAAACTGTAGTATTCTTTGACTAAAAGTTTGGTGTCATCTACAATTTTAAAATCTAGGTATTGTTTTCCTATTCTTAGTGGACTTCTTCTAAATACATCTGAATCGTTAATTTCATAGGTACCTTCAATGATAACAGGAATTTCTGTGAGAATAGGTTCGTCGTTAATTGGCGTAGGCGTAGGCGTTAATACTGCGACACAGTTTTGCAATACTAAAGTACTGCAAATACACAAAAAGAAAGTATATATCTTGGTTTTCATCGGTTTTGAATCGGATTATGCTTCGGTTTTTAAATGTAGTACATTCTTATTTCTTACAAAAGATATCTATGAATTATCATAAAAGCAAAAAGCAAACTTTTCAGCTTGCTTCTTAACATTGTAAATAATAATGGTAGGTAGTTGTTAGCTCCAGTCGGATAATGTAATATTAAAGTTTGTTGCAGCACTAACTTGAATTAGTGGACTGTCCGTACTACACACATCATCAAACGGGAATGCGTAAATTCCTGATTTATAATTGTCGTGTACTACTTTTGCATATTCGTTAGTAACTCCGTTTTGTATTTTATAAAATTCAGAGATATCACAATTTGGTTGTGTGTCGTTTGCCGTTGTACTTAAGATGGTTCTGTTTAATGAAGCACCTAAAATGGCCGCAATTTCTCCTAATGCCGTTTTGTTTGGTGCGTTTAAAGTGCCTACACAACCAAAAATATCATACGCATCTCCAGCGGCAGGTTTTTGAACAATTACATCTGCTTTTCCTGTTTGTGTAAATACAAATTCACTATTTGTATTTACAGTTCCTGTATATGTGCCAAAAGTTGGACATTTTACAGTTAGTGTATTGGTTGTGAAATTTTTCCAGCATGCATCAATATATGCATCATAAATTTTTGGAGAAAGTAAGTTAGGACTTGTAGTTTGAACAGCATGTTGTGGCCCAAGTACACGAATATTAGTTCCAGTAGCGTCTTTCATTACCAAATTACTCCAAGGTTTTCCTAGTGCGCTAATTTCACTAAAAATAGAATCACGCGTACTAGTCGATTTCATAATTCCGTTTGTTTTGGTTGTTTTCCCTATAACTTCAATAGAAACAGGCGCAGAGAAGTAATCTACAAGTGTACAATCGGCATATAAATCCGATCCAATATTCGTAAATTCTACCACAACAAATAAAGTGTCGGCATCTGCAGTTCCTGGTGTAAATGGTGGCGTTTGTACACCTAAACCATTTTGTGCACCAGTAACAATATTAAATACCTTTGGCAATTGCTTGAAAGAGAATAAAAATTGACCTGACCACATTTTTGGTAAGCCGTTAAAAGTACTCAATGCATCTACAGTGTTAAATAATTTAGAGCAATCTTGTCCTTTTGTAAATTTCTTTAAGGAAGCATTTCCACTACTATCTACATCAACATAACACCAATCTGGCGAGCTTGTTCCTGGATCGCTATCTAATCCGAAGCAAATCCAATGTACATCAGTTGAAGCAATTCCGCTATTGTTGGTAATTTTTATATCTAAACTCATAATGGGTAAGGTTTTATTATTGAGATATAAAAGTATATGTTAACGCTTGTTTCTTTAAGAGAACAATTACGTATCTTTAAGAAACACGTAATTTTACGGGGTTATTTTTTAGTGTATGAAAAAGCTGTTTTTAGGACTATTTATGTTGTGTCTTTCCTGTAAAGATGCATCTTCGTTAAGTGAGGAAGAGAAATTATGTGCGAAAATAATTTCTTCGGAAGTCTTTGCAGAGAAGTTTCGTATTTGTGATAAGGTTGCGAACGAAATTTTTATTTACAACATAACAGGTGCATTTAAAGAAATGAATTTTTCGCTAGAAAATTATTGCGAAAAAACCATGCAATTTTTACAAGTAAGTGTCGAAAATGAATTTGAAATGCCATACACGCCGTATAAAGATTATCCTGGAATATTATTTCAAGGGTTTCGGAATACTTCGTCAACGTATGAGTTTACTTTTATTCAGTTAGAAACCGATCATATTGTAAAGTTTGTGTATGATACTAATTATAGATTTGTAAAGACAGCACAAAATTTTATCAATTAATTTTTTGGCATAAAAAAAGCCTCCAAAATGGAAGCTTTTTTTAGTGAGTACAAACTCTTATTTTGTTTTCGTAGGTTTATCTACGGTAATTCTTTGGTCTCTGTTTGCCAATTCCCACGCAGTGTAAAAAACCAAACGCGTACGGTTTGTCAATAAATCATAGTTGATTTTATCTGGCGTGTCTGACGGTTGGTGGTAATCGTCATGTGTTCCGTTGAAATAGAAAATTACAGGAATGTCATTTTTTGCAAAGTTGTAATGATCTGAACGATAGTAATAACGGTTTGGGTCGTTTTCATCATTATATGTATAATCTAACTCAACATTTGCATACTTTTTATTCACTTCTTCCGAAATATTATGCAATTCTGTACTCAATTTGTCAGAACCAATTAAATATACATAATTACGATCGCCTTCTGTACGTTTTGGATCAATTCGTCCAATCATATCAATATTAAGGTTTGAAACTGTATTTTCTAAAGGAAATATAGGATTGTCTGTGTAATATTTTGAACCTAATAATCCTTTTTCTTCTCCAGTAACATGTAAAAATACAATAGAACGTTTTGGACCATTTCCTTCTTTTTCAGCTTTTCTAAACGCTTCCGCAATTTCTAAAATGGCAACAGTTCCAGATCCATCATCATCAGCTCCATTATAAACTTTACCATCTTTTACACCTTCGTGATCTAAATGCGCAGAGATGACAATATATTCTTCTGGCTTTTCATATCCTTTAATAATTGCCACAACATTTTCAGAATTTATATCGTTTGATTTGTCTTTATTTACCAAAGTACCATCAAGTTGTATGCTAAATGGTTTGGCATCTGTAGCAATAGTAGGATGCAATCCTGTTGCTAAGTTTTCATTAATTACATAATAGAAAAACGGTGTTTTTTCGCCTTTAAGAGCGACTCTACTATTCTTTTTCATGAAACCTAACTGCATTTTGTAACGCGAATACATTTCATCAACATAAAATAAAACACCTTTTGCTTTGCGTTCTTTTGCTGCTAAAATTTTTGCAGAAGCACCTTGTCTTACATTTCCCCATTTTGAGTTTTCTTCCGTTCCAGAAAGAAGGAATGTACCATCTGCATTTGCAGGTTCACCCATTTTAAACAATAAAATTTTTCCTTCTACGTCCATGTCTTTATAATCAGAATACTTTTCATCATCAATTCCGTATCCTAAATATATAACTTCCGAAAATTTAATAGTACCATTTTCTTGCGCAGTAAAAGCTAAAAAATCGTCTTCAAATTTATATGCTTTTCCGTTAATGGTCATGTCAGCATTTAACTCGCTTCCTTTCTGTAACGGTACATTTTGAAAATAATTACCATCTTTTTGTGCTGGAGGAATTTCCAAACCTTTGTATTCATCTCTTAAATAGGCAACAGCTTTCTTTTGTCCAGGTGCACCAGTATCTCTACCTTCAAATTCGTCAGAAGCATACGTGTACAAATGTGTTTTCAACTCAGCTTCTGTAATAGTATTTCCGTAAGGAACAGGATCTAAATTTCTTTCCGCTTTTTTTTCTGCGGTATTTTGATTTGTACCACATCCTACAACAGCTATAAGTGCAAGTGAAAGTAGTTTTTTCATGTATTAATTTTTAAATTATTATTTTTTGATGGAATTCGCCATAAACAATCTTCGTAGGATGGAATTGTTAAGCGCATTTCATACAATTAGTTTGAGAGCCGCAAAGGTATTGAAATCAACTTTTTATTATGTTATAGATTTCTTAAAATAATAGCAAATCCTCAAATTATGCCCATAAAAAAGTCTATCCTTTATGATATAGATAGACTTTTTTATAATTTTTTATATTTATTCTAATCCTTCGATTCCTTCGAGGTCTTCCATGTCTTTTTTCTCTTCTTCTTTATTTTTTTCGGAAGCTTGTTTTACATCATCCGCCACCTCATTTTCTCTAAACAAATTCATGGTTGTAATGGCTGCTGCCAGAAAAGACAAAGCAATAATCAATTTTGGAACATTTTCTCGCAATCCGTTTCTTTTTGAAACATACAAGGCAATAAAGCCTAAAATGAGTCCTAAAACAATAGGAATGTAGGCAAAATTGTCTACAAAAAACGAAAGTAAAAAGCCCAATACAGCAGCAATACTTCCTAAAATGATACAAAACGTTCTCATGGTATTTATATTTTTGGTTTTAATGTGATTAGTTTGCAAGTCCAGATGCTTCCGTTAATTGTAGCATTCCACTTCCAATTGGAATGGTAAATTCTACTTTTACAGGAATTTTGTTTGCGTCTGCAGTTACCCAAATTGTAGCGGCTTTTAAAAAGTCGCCACTCGTAATAATCTTTAGTTTATAACATTCTTTTTGTCCTAAAGCAGCAACGTTTATAGATTCTTTACCTGCAAATTTTAAAGTTACAGCGGTTTCTTCTTTGTCGAATATAATTTTGAATACTTTCGAGTCGCCAGTAGCTGCATTTTCAATAGGCAAATTACGAACATTATATAAAGTCGAAATAACGTCCATAGCACCATTACTGAAACCAAAGCTTTTATTTACAACCCAATCCGTACCGTCTGCTCTACGTTTTGTTTGCTGACTTTTAATAATTTTTTTCTTATGATTGTATACATACTTCATTTTCTTCTTGTAACTACCTTCATGAATATCTCTTTTATACAATGCAGGCACTAATGAAGATTTACTTACGTACGATTCATATACATCACGAATTTTAAAGAAAAAATCATACTTTCTAAACGTGCTTGCGCGACATTTAAAATGATATAAGTTATTAGACGAAGTTTTTACTTCAGAGGTTTCCATGGTTACTTGCGCCAAATCCGTTAAAAAACCAGACATTTTGTACGATGCAGTAAACACAAGCTTTTCACCATCTTTAAAAGGGGATTTTTGTGCATTGGCAACGGTTTGAAACAAAAATGTTACCATTAATAGACATACAATCTTTTTCATGTTCTTCATTGTTAAATTGTTTATTCTTTAGTACTAACGCAATTCATTCCACTTATTGTGCCAAACTTATTTTTTTGCACTTTCAAACATCGCATTGCATTTTGTAACTTTGGCAAAAATACACATTACAACGTAGTGACGAAATTAAATTATCATAAACAAAACTTTTTCAGAAACACCTATTGTGTTTTTAAAGCAGTTGACTTTCAATCTGTAAAAGATAAAAGACCACATTTTACAAGTAAATCTGGTAGTAAATATTATTATACAAATGAAGGTGTGTATCGTGTTTCTGCGCATTGGGGACGTGCTGCAACCTGTAGATGGCGTTTGCAAACAGACGATTCAACCACTCAAAATGGCGCAAAAGTAGGCTTTGCAAAATGGACAAGTTTTTATAAAGATAATGAAGTAGAGAAGTTGTATTTCATCCAAAAAAGTGAATTCACACATACATACGAATACTTTCATAAAAACGAACCAGCATACAATTCGACATACATTTTAAGAACTGCGGGTGATACACGCAAAGTATTGCGACAACTAAAAACGATTGCAACCGAAACCAAATGGGCAAAATACATTCCGCATGACGATTTGGAAGATTTACGCAATCATTACATCAACGGATTGATTACTTCTAACAAGACATTGCCTGAGTTGCGCCGTTCGTACAATGCTTAAAATTATAAAAACGAAATACCCAATAAAATCCAGCCGATAACCAGCAACAATCCGCCAAGTGGCGTAATTGGGCCTAAAAAGCGTAGTTTCTTGCCTTTTGCGCTACTAATACACAATCCGTAAATACTAAACGAAAACAGAAACGTTCCCGCAATAAAACACCAAGCAATGCTTTTTTCTAGCGTTTCTGTGAACGAAAACTGAAATCCGATCACTAACAACACAATTGCATGATACATTTGGTATTTTACACCAGTTTCAAAGCTTTTCAACAAATCATCTGATAACACTTTCTTCAATGCGTGCGCGCCAAATGCACCAAAAATAATTCCCAATGCGCCATACAAAGCCGCAATTAATAATACGTATTTTTCCATGGTGTAAAGGTACTTATATACAGTTATTTATTAGTTCTCAACTTAATTATTTCTTCTACATTTATTTTCCATTCACTATTTTTTTGAGTCATTTCTATAGGAAATGGCCAACCTGCAGCAATTATTTTTATTGATTTTCCATCTTCTGATTCATAAATTTTTTTGATAGGTTGCTTATTAGATAAATTATCTAATTGTTTGGCAATATCTTTAGGGTATGCTCCATTCCATAACAAATCAGCTTTTTCAGTATCTAAAATTAAAGATTTAATGACTTCTTTATCTCCATTCAAAAGTGCACTATCAAATTTTCTAAATATTTTTTCAGGTTCTCCTTCCTGTTGAATGTTTGCATTGTTGATTGCATATTGCATTAACTCATCTTTGCTCATTCGAGTTTTTAAGTCACAAAATTCGAGAATAGTACTTTTCATTAAAGCTATTGCTTCATTATCATTTTTAGTGCAAGTTTTAATAACGGACATCCATACATAATTTGGAGGAAAAGAATTTTTTAGACAAACAAAACGGTTAAAATCAGTTCCCCTAATCGGTGTTTCTTTTGCAGAAGAATACCCATTTATATATGCTGAAACTTCATTGAACGTACTTTCTAAACAGTACATTAAAGGTCGGCTACAGATATGTTCAATAAATTCGGTGAATATGAATTCTTTTTCCAAAGCTACTTCATTAAATATTTTCTTACTGATTCATCGGTTGGTCACCACTAAACTGACAACATTTCGGTAAGCCTTTATACGCAATTTTATCACCATTTGCATGATCGGTATCGTAACCAGCGGCAGCAATTGCCTTGTGAATATCTTTTTCGTTTATTTTATGTTCGTCATACGAAACTGCAATGCTTTTCTTTTTCACGTCCCAAGTAGCTTCCGCAACACCTTCCACGCTTTTAGCTGCTTTTTCAATGGTTGTTTTACACATACCACAATTTCCACGCACACCAAAATTTGCCATTGACAACTGTTTTCCTTCTGCTGTTTTGGTTACAGGTGCTTTTGTTTCGTTTCCTGTTTTTGATTCGCCTTCTCCTTTACAGCTAATAACAGCTAAAGATGCAATTACGCATAGGCTTAAAATTATTTTTCTCATTGTTTAAAAATTTAAAATAGTTGATATAATATGTATCCTAAAACGGCGCCAATAATTACAATCCAAAAAGCATTGAGTTTCTTATAATAAAAAACTAATATCATGCTTACGATTGCAATGGTAATAGATTGCCAATTGATAAGGATTTCTTTTGATAAATGATACGTAACTCCAATCATAATACCGACAGCCGAAATATTAACAGCATCTAAAAAACCAGAAGCCAATTTCGATTTTCGTAATTTAGGTACAATCGGATTAAGTACTAATACAAAAATAAAGGAAGGTAAAAAGATACCTAATGAAGCCACTACCGCGCCCCAAATTCCATTAATTTGATAACCGACAAATGATGCGGTAGATAATACAGGACCAGGCGTAAACTGTCCGATGGCAATTGCGTCTAACAATTCTGATTTTGTAAGCCAACCTAGTTTTTCAACCAATTCAGCGTCTAAATAAGCAACCAAAACATAGCCGCTTCCAAACAAAATAGCGCCGACTTTTAAGAATACGAAAAACAGTTTTGCATTTGTAATCGTTTTAGTTAACACAACTCCAGAAGACAATAGAAATACAGGTGTGAATACATTGAGTTTTTTATTCGCCATTTTTGGAACACCAAACCACAACAATCCAATCAAACCGCCAGCCAAAATAATTGTAATTTCATTAATGCCACTTATAGAAGCAATTACGGTTGCGACACCAATCACAGCCAATTGCCAGTTTTTCAATGCTTTTTTACCCAACTTATAAATAGCAGAAAGTATAATTGCAATTACCGCAGGTTTTATACCATATAAAAAAGGTTCAATTTGTGGTAATTCACCATAACTTACATACAAATACGCTAAAATAGTTGTAAACACAACTGCGGGAAAAATAAACGAAAATCCAGCGACAAAAAGCCCTTTCCAACCTGCGCGTTCGTGACCACAATGCATGGTCATTTCGGTCGAATTTGGTCCAGGTATCAAATTTGTTGCGCCCATTAAATCTAAAAAATGTTCGCGTGTCATCCACTTTCGTTTCGTCACAACTTCATCTTCCATCATGGCAACATGCGCTGCAGGACCGCCAAATGCAATCAAACCTAGCTTAAAAAAAACGGTTGCAACTTCTTTTAAATTACCTTCAGTTTTCACGTTATCTTACTTTAATATTCGTTTTACTTCGCCACAAGTTAACATAGCGTCGCCAAAATACGGATTTCTAATTTCTTTTTCAGCACTCAACCAAAAAGCACCTTTGTTGTTATTTGCCATTGGACAAAATTGCACGGTTAATTGTGTTTCCAAACTATTAAAATTCTGAACCAATTCAATGATATGATTTGATATAACTTGGAAGCTCTTTCTATGTTGTTCTATCGACGTGTTTTCATTAATGCTTTTTGAAGTTTTATGTAATGTCGCCCAATACAAATCGGCTTCTTTTCGTTGTGCAATTGTCAATTGTTCTAATGCTTCTCTAAATGCGTTGCTTTTTGCTGCGGAAAGTTTGGTATCACTTTTTACCAAAGCATCCTTTAATTCTAAATACGCTTTCATACTTGGCTGAAATGCTTTTTCGAATGCTGCACTCACTTTTATTTCTTTAGTAATAGTACTATTTTCAGCAGTTTCTTTGGAAGCATTCATCATGGATTTTTTCCCCTGCAATTGTGCCGCAGCATCTACCGTAAATGCTCCGTTTGTTACAATTTCTTCTTCTGCGTTAATTCCAGAAAGTACTTCGTAGTTTTCTCCGTTTGCGGTTCCTAAAGTAATTTCTCTTGCTTCAAAAACGGGTTCGTTGGCATCTTTTTTTACATAGACTAACGAACGCTTTCCTGTCCATAATACTGCCGATTTCGGAATGCTAAGTGTGGCACTTTTTGAAACTTTAGTGTCCAAAATTCCTGTGACAAACATGCCAGGTTTTAGTTTTTTATCACGATTATTGAGTTGAACTTTTACCGCAACAGTTCGCGTATTTGTGTTCAATACAGGATCAATAAAAGTAATCTTTGCCGAAAGTTCTTCGTTCGGATTGGCGTTTGTAGTAATGGTAATATTAGCTCCTTTTTTTAGACTTGAAATTTGATTTTCGTATGCATCAAAACTTGCCCAAACGGTATTCAGATTCGAGACTTTAAACAATGCGCCGCCTTCCATCACATGATTGCCTTCTTCCACCAATTTTTCTGTGACAATACCGGAAACACTTGCGTAAATCGGAAACTGAGTAGCCACTTTTTTTGAGGTTTCAATCTGTTGAATTTGTTTTTCAGATAACTTCCAAAGTTTTAATTTGTTCCGAACTGCTTTATACAATGCAGGTTGCGAAGCTTTCATGCGCAATGCCGTTAACAATTCTTGCTGCGTAGTAACCAATTCGGGCGAATAAATCAAGGCAATTTTTTGACCTTTTCTAACTTCTTCTCCTGTAAGGTTTACATATAATTTTTCAATGCGTCCACTAAAATGAGCCGTTTGCGTAGCGTTTGTTTTTTCGTTGGCTTCAATGCTTCCTGTGAGTTTTAATGCTGAGTTTGAAGCACTTCCTTCGGCAACTTTTATAGTTTCAATATTTGCCAAAGCCATCGCGTTTTTGGTCATGCGAAACTGATTCGATGATAATTCGCTAGTAGTTGCTTGCGCAGGAATCAAATCCATGCCGCAAATAGGACAATCGCCCGCTTCAGGTTGCATAATTTGAGGATGCATGGAGCAAGTCCACGAAGTAGTTTCCACAATGGTTTTTTCCGTATGCGAATGTGCTTGTGTACGTTCTCCCGAAAGGGTAAATTTCCCAATGAGAATTCCCGCAATTAGTAAAACGATATAGATAAGGTATTTTTTCATCTGATTACAAATATAAGTTGATTAACATCCAAATTGCCATGATGAGCATGATGGAATTTTCAATGAAAGTCGCTTTGGTCATAGGCAATTTTAACGCTGTTCCCAAGCACGCACATTGAATCGTTTTTTTGTCCAACAACGCTTTGGTGACGCCAATTGTGGTAATTCCTAAAACTATTACGGTTGTGATTAATGCGATCGGAATTTGAAATTTAAACAAGAACATAATTCCGAGCGTAATTTCTATAAACGGATAAATCCATGCGTATGCAGGAAGTAATTTTGCAAGCGGATCGTACATTTGAAACGACTTCGGAAAACCTTTGTAATCTAAAAACTTGAAGAAGCTAAAAATGACATAAAAAAGTCCCATAAAACTCAACATGAATCCTTCTGTTGACCAATTGGTTGCGTACATTAAAACACTTGCTGTGGTAATGTAAAGGAAGATTAAAAACAACGGAAACAATTGTTTGAGTTCGCTTTTTTCTTCGGTTTTCCTTTGTTCAAAAATATTTTCTGCTGTTTCTAAAACGGTATATTTTTCAGGTAATACAGCTTGTATTGCTGTAGCATCGAGTAGAGTAGTTGTGTTAATTTCTACAGTTCCCGTTTCTAGATTTACCGTTGCAGCAGTGACCAAATTCAGCTCATTTAAGAGATATTCGACTTTGCTTTTGCAACCGCTGCAAGTCATTCCGTTAATTTTATATGTTTGTTTCATTTTCTTTTACTTCGCGATTAAAAATTCAATAATAGCAACGTTTGATACGTAGGTATTCAAATCGTTTACTTTTTGCAATTCAAAACCTAATTTCAATTGATCGATCGCTAATAATTGCTCAAAATCCATTTTTGCCGTTTGGTACGCAGCTAAAATTACTTCTTTGGCTTGATCGGCTTGTACAATATTTTCTTCTTGCGTTGCGATGCTTTCTTTTGCGTTTTTGAGTTTGTTTTTTGCTTGTTCAAAGGCAATAAGCAACTGATTTTTCACCGTTGTTTTTTTGTGCACAATGGCTTCTTGCTCCAATTGTAATTGTTTCTGTTTGGAAACGTGTTTTTTGTTGAACAATGGAATTGAAACCGTTACCATTGGCATGATAATATCTTTTCCGTTATCGGGCAATGAAATTCCCGAACGTTCTGCCACTAACACATAATCGAGTCCGAAACCTATCGACGGATTTCCTTCTTTTTTGGCAACAATTTCCGATTGCAGCAAGGCATTTTCCATTGCGTTTAATTGTTGTAACTTCGGATTGTTCTCAATAGTTTCATTGGTCGTAAACAGTGATTTTTCCTGTATTTGTAACGAATCCAATACCAGGATTTCGTCGTTTATCGGTCTGTTTAACAATAAATTAAACTGTACTTTTCGACTTTGAATGTCTTCCGAAATGGTTTGGAATTGTTGATGCAACACATTCTTTTTCATCTTAATATTCAACACGTCTACCATATCGGTTCGATTGTTTTCCAATTCATTCAATGCTAACTTTTCATACGTGTCTAAAATCTCAAGATGTTGCTGCGTAATCGTGTATTTTTGTTGCAAGGTATACAATTCATAATATGCCAATTTTACGTTTAGCGAAAGCTGTTGTTTCAAAAAATCAATCTCGCTTTCCTTTGCCGTTGCCAATAATTTAGCGTTTTCCTTTTTCGCGGAAAGCGTGCCAAACCAAGGTAATTTTTGACTTGCCGAAAAGCGTGCCCTTTGCGGACCAACTCTCGTTTCTACGGCTTGTGCAAATACGCCCAAACCCAACTGAGTATTGGGTAAACTTCCAACTTCATTCACTTTTTCTAACGCGCTTTCGTATTGCAATTGCTTCGCTAAAATTTCGGAACTGTTTTTTTCGGCTTCCGCCAGAAAGTTCTCCAAGCTTTGTGCGTTCATAAAATGAACACACAAAAAATAAGTACATATAGATACAATTTTATGCTTCATTTTTCTGTGCTTTTAGTTTAATTTCTTGATGCCAACTATATAAAACGGGCACGATAAATAAGGTAATCAGTGCGATAAACATACCGCCAAAACTCGGAATTGCCATCGGAATCATAATATCACTTCCACGTCCTGTAGACGTTAATATTGGCAGTAACGCCAGTAACGTTGTCGCAGTGGTCATTAAACATGGACGAATTCGTTTTTTTCCAGCTTCCACAACTGTATTTTGAATGGCTTCTTTTGTATTGGGAAGTTTCTTTGCAAAATTTTGTTTCAGATAGGTTGCCATAATAACGCCGTCGTCAGTGGCAATTCCGAATAAGGCAATAAATCCTACCCAAACCGCCACACTTAAGTTGATGGTTTCTATTTGAAACAAATCGCGTAAGTTACTTCCAAAGAGTTCAACATTGAGAAACCACGATTGTCCGTACAACCAAATCATAATGAATCCGCCAGCAAATGCAACAGCAATTCCTCCAAAAATAAAGAGTGAAGTTGCAATCGATTTGAATTGAAAATACAGAATTAAAAAGATGATCAATAACACAATTGGTACAATAATGAGTAATGTTTTTTCTGCACGCACTTGCTGTTCGTAGGTTCCTGAGAATTCGTAATTCACGCCTTTTGGAACAATCAAACTTCCATTGTCAATACGTTCTTTCAATAGTTTTTGTAACTTTTCTACCAATGTCACTTCTGCAATGTCTGATTGCTTGTTAAACAGTACATAACTGACTAAAAATGTATCTTCACTTTTAATCATTTGTGGTCCTTTTTCATACTTTATCGTCACGACTTCTTTGAGTAATATTTCGGAACCGTTTGGCAACGGAATGTATATGTTTTCCAAGTCATTCGGATTTGCACGTAATTCTCTCGGATAACGCACACGCACATTGTAACGTTCGCGACCTTCAATGGTTTGCGTCACTATTTTTCCGCCAATAGCGACTTCTAAAATATCTTGTACGGCTTTGACAGACAAACCATACCGAGCAATCTGTTCGCGATTGATATCCAGAATTAAATACGGTTTTCCAATCAAACGTTCTGCAAAAACTGTTTCCTTTTTGACTTCGGGTATTTCTTGTAAAATTTGTTCCAACTCCAAACCAAAAGCTTCTATTTGCTCCAAAGTTTGTCCTTTAATCTTAATTCCCATCGGAGAACGCATGCCTGTTTGCAACATGATTAAACGCGTTTCAATCGGTTGTAATTTTGGCGCCGACGTAATACTTGGCAGTTTGGTGTTTTTTATAATTTCATTCCAAATGTCATCGGGCGATTGTATATGCGGTCGCCAATTACGGTAAAATTCGCCGTTTTCGTCTGGAATTAGGTCTTTTGCGGTTATGTTCTTTAAAGTAGATCTCGATACAACGCTCGTTCCTTGCACCACTCGATCTGACGTTTTCGTTTCATTTGGTGCACTGAGCGGAGTTTGGTCACTGAGCGGAGTCGAAGTGACAAACTCACCATCATCATTCACCTTAAAACGTTGCGGTTTTCCGTTCGCATCTAAAATATATTCAGATTTGTAATGAATAATGTTTTCATACATAGATAATGGCGCAGGATCGAGCGCACTTTCTACACGACCTGCTTTTCCAACAACGGTTTCTATTTCGGGAATATTCGCGACAGCCATGTCCAATTGCTGTAAAATTTGTTTGTTTTCCGCAATTCCGGCATGTGGTAATGAAGTTGGCATGAGCAAGAATGAACCTTCATCTAAGGCAGGCATAAATTCTTTTTCGGTGTTTTGCCAGATGGAAATTCCTGCAATAAGGATCAATAGTGGCAGACTTAAAAACAGCATTTTGTTTGCCAATGCCCAACGCAATAGTTTTTCGTAATATTTGATGAAAATCATAAACGTTCCAATGACAATTGCACACGTCAGCGTGACAAAGATGAAATTAGTTCCTATTGCATTTGTGTAGCCTAAAGGTCGCCAATGTACCGTGAGCAGTATTAATAATGTAGCAATTGCGGTGACAATATGAATTCGTTTTTGTGTTTTTTGCGTGATGATTTTCTGTGTCTGTAAGATATTCGTCAAACCAAAAATCAAGAGTGCAATTGCAAGGTAGATTCCGTTTACAATTGCATAAATACTGATCAATAGCAACACCGAATTCAGTAATAATTTGAACCATTTACGTGTCGATTTTAAACCAAAAATCCAAGCTGCCAAAGCAGGAATTATAAATAATGTGATGATCAGTGCCGCAACTAACGCCATCGTTTTGGTGAATGCAAGCGGACTGAATAGTTTTCCTTCGGCACCAACCAACATAAATACGGGAATAAAACTGATGATGGTTGTTAATACTGCCGTGAGAATGGCGCCTGAAACTTCCGACGTTGCATTGTAAACTACGCTGTTGACCGGTGTGTTTTCTGTGTCTTCTTCCAAATGTCGCGTAATGTTTTCTATTAGGACAATTCCCATATCGACCATCGTACCAATTGCAATGGCAATTCCTGAAAGGGCAACAATATTCGCATCTACATTTCCGAGTTTCATGGCAACAAAAACCACCAAAACCGCAACAGGTAAAATACTTGCTATTAATAACGAAGCTCTTAGATTGAAGACCATTATTATAATAATGAGCAGCGTAATTAAGATTTCGAGCGATAAAGCTTCTTCAAGCGTATGCAAGGTTTCTTTGATGAGTTCCGTGCGATCGTAAAATGGAATAATTGTCAATTGCGACGTGCGTCCATCTTGTAAAGTTTTGGTAGGCAAACCATTGGCAATCGTTTGTATTTTGTCTTTTACATTGTTGATGACTTGCATCGGATTCGCGCCATAGCGAGCTACGACAACGCCACCAGCAACTTCGGCGCCTTCTTTGTCGAGAATTCCGCGTCGTTCCGCAGGACCGAGATAGACTTTTGCAACATCTTTGATTAATATAGGCGTAAAGCTTTCCGATTTGATTGGTGTGTTTTCCAAATCAGCAATCGATTTTACATAGCCCAATCCGCGTACTACATATTCTGCACGATTGATTTCTAGTGTTTTTGCGCCAATTTCTTTGTTCGTATTGCGAATAGCATTGACAACTTGCGCAATGGTAAGCTTGTACTTTTTTAGGATATCTGGTTGAATGTCAATTTGATATTCTTGTACATATCCGCCAATGGAAGCTACTTCCGACACATCGGCAGCACTTGAAAGCGCAGGTTTTACGTAGTAATCTTGAATGCTACGGAGTTCTTGTAAATTCCAGCCGCCAGTTACGTTTCCGTTTTCGTCTCTACCTTCTAAAGTGTACCAAAATATTTGTCCCAAGCCTGTAGCATCAGGACCTAAAGTTGGTTGTACATTTTCTGGCAATAACGAACTTGGTAGTGCGTTGAGTTTTTCTAAGATTCGGCTGCGACTCCAATAGAATTCTACCTCATCATTGAATATGACATAAATACTGGAAAATCCGAACATGGATGAACTTCGAACCGTTTTTACACCAGGAATTCCCATCAACGCTGTCGTTAACGGATAGGTTATTTGATCTTCAATGTCCTTTGGCGAGCGACCTTGCCATTTGGTAAATACAATTTGTTGATTTTCGCCAATGTCAGGAATGGCGTCAACCGCAATGGAATTTTTAGGGAAATTGCCCAAATTCCAATTGAATGGCGCAGTGCTCAATCCGAAACCAATCATGGAAACGAGTAGGAGTACGGCGACAAGCTTATGTTGTATTAAAAATTTGATGCTTTTGTTGAGCATGAACGTTGTTTTTATGCGTGCTTTTTCAGTTAAATTATTGCATAGCAATGGGTTTCCGAAAGCAGTATGCTTCGGAACTAAAGTTGGGTACGTATAAAATCAGATTAGGAATGTTTCATCAAGTAATTGTATGTCCTTTATCAATGGTGGCGGTACATACGGTTTGTAGACTACTTTTTCTTGATCTGCACTTGGAAGTACATAAATGTAGCTGTAAACAAACGCTTTGATGAATGTTTGTGTAGTGAAGTGAACGTCTTGTTGTGTTGGCAATTCGTCTTGTCCTTGAACAAGCGTTGTAACATCATCACAGCAAGAAACTTGTTTCATGGTCGTTTCGTCCGAAACAGTTGTTTCTAATTCCATACCACAATTTTCAGCTTCCATTCCAATGGAAAAACTGATAGGAACGCCACCACAAATATGTTCATTTATCGTGAATGAAAATGTGGAGCATAACACTAGAAGTGCTAAAGCAAATGCGCTGGTATGTTTTAGAAATTTTTGCATCAATGTGTAAAGATACGGATTTTTTTGGGATCGCTCATTTCGACAGGCTCAGTGTGCTGTTAGATTTTTAGACGCGCTTTGCTTTTAGACTTGTTCCCGCTAAAGCGGAAATCTCTTAGATCGACTTTGTCTTTTAGATTCGACTCGCTGTGAGATGATTAGACTTTTTTTTGAAACGTCTTTGCGAGCGTTTTAAAAACGCGTGGCAATCTGTTTCTAAGGAAAATTAGATTTTTATATGGATGAGATTGCCTCGGCTATCGCCTCGCAATGACGTTTTAAAGAAGTTCTGTTTTACATTTAAGATTACAAAAACCAAAACAAAAAAAGCGAACCATGACAGCTCGCTCCTTTTCTCTGGTAAATTTGTTTTTTTAACAAATAGGAAGTGTGTTTGGATCTACTTCTACTGTTTTACAACGGTTTCTTGAGTTGTAGTCATCACAAGGTGAAAATATGGTGCAAAATGCTGTAGGACAGGTAAAAATTGTGTTTGGTCCTGTTCCACATACAAAATAATTTGTGTTAGGCGCAGCAGCTCCAGCTTTTACGGCACGCTTGTTTAAACTAGAGATTGTTGATTTGTTTACACTTAGGCTTTTTAACTTCTTTTTTTTCATGATTGTGTGATTTATAATGGTTTTGGTAATTTATTTTTTAGTTGTGATTTAACAAAGCGGTCGTGTTTCTGTATCAAATTCATTTGTTTTACAAAAGGTTGCGGTACATACATCCATTGAATTGCATTCTGCCGCTCCCGAACATGTAGTTTTGGTAAATCGTATTGGACATGGACGTCGTAAGGTAAATGTTATGACGATTGTTCCACCTGAGACAGCTTATTGATTTAAACTGGAAACAGTTAATTTCTTTAATTGTAAGTTGCTGAGATTCTTTTTTTTCATAATGAGATCGTTTTTGGATCATTAAAGTATGAAGAACCTATTAGATTTGATTACGGTTTCGCCGTAATTTTTGCAATTACTGTTTGTAAATGAGGAGTTTAGATTTTGGATATTTTTACCGCATGTATGGCATTGATCAAAGCAGGAAAGTTGATTGGTTTTGAAAAGTATTGATTGAATCCGAGGTTGATAAAGTGCGATTCATCGCCAGGCATGGCATACGCAGTAACCGCAAATATAGGCGTATTTTTATGTGTTGGTAAGGCTTGAATTCTTTTTAGAAGTTCGCAACCATCCATTTGGTTTTTTCCTAAATTGATATCTAACAGAATTAAATCGGGTGTATTATTTTCAACAATTTTTAATGCTTTGATACCATTTTCTGCAATGGTTACGTGCGAATCTGTTTTAGAAAGCATTTTGTCCATCACCATTGCGTTGACTTTGTTATCTTCTACGTATAGAATGTTCATGTGCAAATGGGTAATTTTATGATGAATTCTGAGCCTTTTCTGGCTTCACTTTGTACGTCTATGCTACCATCTAGGATTTCAATATATCTTTTTGACAGACTTAATCCGATTCCCGTTCCTTCATATTTTCGTCCCATTCCGATGCTTTCTTGCACAAACGGATCAAATATTTTGTCAAGGTTTTCCGCTTCAATACCAATACCTGTATCTTTTACCGAAATGATGGCTTCGCTATGTATTTCATCACAAGTAATTGTGACTGAAATTGCGCCAGCATGCGTATATTTTATAGCATTGTGAATGATGTTGTTGAATGCTGTTCTGAATAGATGTTCGTCAATTTCAACCTTGGGCGAACTTTCATCCAATATCAATTTATAATCTAGCGATTTGAGTTCTGCCAAATGATCATATTCGCGATACGACGTTTCTACTGTAAAGTTAAGATCCACTACTGAAACATCTAAATTGGTTTTGATGGCTTCTATTTCACTAAAATTTGATAGGTTATTGATGGTTTCTAGCAAGCGATCTTTGCTGTCGTGCAGGTATTTTTTGAGTTTCTCACGTTCTTTGGTAATTTCTTCCGTAATTAACAATTCACTGATAGCCATAATTCCGTTGAGCGGCGTTCGTATTTCGTGACTAAAGTTTGAAAGAATATTTGTTTTTAAACTATTGAGTTCTTGTTCTTTTATGTGTGCTTGTTTAATGGCAATTTCAGCAATTTTACGTTCGGTAATATCCAATCCAGTAATAAGCACTGCATTTACTTTTTCATTTACATCCGTAATGGGCGTATATTTTATTTCCAACCATTGCGAATTGCCTTGATGCATAAGGCGTTCTAATTCTTTTCGAGTGATATTTCCTTTGAGAGCTTCGTTGAACGAATCGGCAAATGTATGTTTAAAGTTAAGTGGTAAAACGTCCATAAAACGCACCGAAGTTTCTAATGGATTTACATTAAAATCGTTCTGTATGATTGCTACAGAAGCATCATCTGTCAGTAAAATTTTACCATCCGAATCCAGCAAAAAAGTATATACAAAACCATTATTAATCATGGCACGCATACGTCGTTGATTTTTGAGCACCATTTGTTCATTTAACTTTCGTTGGTTTACATCAATTAAGTTTCCAATTAAGCGAGTGGTGCCTCCATCTGCGTTTTTTTTACAGTATCCATATACTTCATAATAGCGGTAATCTCCGTCTAAATGACGCAATCGGTAGTGATTAAAATAGTAGGCAGTTTTTTTGTCTAAATTCGCCAAATGTCTAGTAAACGCTTCGTCTACATCTTCGGGATGAATCATTTTTCTGAAAGATTCTTCAGGTAAAAAATCATCTACTAAAGGCAAGCCTAGCATTTTTCGGAATGATGGACTGTAGTAGACCAAGTTTGTTTCAATATTATGATCAAACAAACCTGAACGAATTCCTTTTAGTGCTAATTTTTTAGTTTCTTCACTTTCTTGAAGCTGCTCTAGGTGCTTTTGACGTTCCTTGTCTTGTGCTGTAACATCATTTCCAACGATAAAAATATGTTCGTTTTCTAATGAAAAATCCAAGCGTAATGTTAGAGTTTCATTGGAAGTCGTATGTACAAATTTTATATATTGATTTGACAGCGTTTCGCCTTTTAAAACTTTTTCTATAATTGTATGAAATGTATCTGTAAACGAATCAAGCACAAAGTTTTGCAAGGATTTGCCAATACAGCTTTCATTTGCTTCAAAAGTTACTGTAGCACAATTGCTTAGCTGTTGTATAACACCTTTTTTGTCTAATACGATTAGATATATACTAGACTTCTCTAGGATGTGAGTCAGTAATTGGTGGGTTTGCATTTAGTTTTAGATGGATTCGGCAACTAAAAATAGGAAAAACATTTGATAGCGCTAACAATTTTATATATTTTCTTTTTGTGTGGTTGTTTTTAGAAGGGAATTCATACTGTAGCAGTAAATGAGAAAGAACAAACCATCATGGATATTATATTTGCTATACAAAAGTATAAAACGATCAAAATGCGTAAGAAAATTTGGAATGCAATACGGATGTTTTGCCTGAATTTTTAAAGCTAAACCACTATTCATGCTTTTTGTGTAAAGAAAATTACTGAGATTTACTTTTAAATAGTATGAACACAAAAAATAGAAAGATTATGCCAGTAAAATTTAAAGTAATTCAGAAGAAAAATCCGCAAGACTTAGCAGCAACTCCAAAAAGCTATGCAATCGCTATTAGTGATGGAACTGTAGATATTGACAGACTATCAGAATTGGTAGCTGATGGTTCTACCGTTCGTCAAAATGATATCTATGCGGTTATCATTGGTTTGGTAAATGTTATACAAGGAGAGTTGAAAGAAGGAAGAAGTGTTAATTTAGGAAAGCTTGGAACATTTGCCACGTCTATCAGTAGTGCTCCTTCGGATACGCCAGCGGAAGTGAATGCTAGCAATATTAAAAGTGCTAAAGTCAATTATCGTCCTGGTAAAGAAATTAAGAACATGCTAAAAACCTTATCGTACTCAAAAATTAGTGCATAAGTAGCTAAGTAATCAGATTTCAAATTAATAACAACGGTGACTAGAGAGTTTATTCAAATTTTATAGTTACCAAATTAAAAAAAGTAGCGGAGGTTTTACCAAAAACCTCCGTTGCTTTTTGTTGTTTCCTGCGGTGGTTTTGTATAAAACCTAGGCAGGTTTTTTTATGGAATAGCTTTTGAGAAAAAAATGGTGGTTTGAAGAGTGTTTTTGGGTGTTTTTCTTCTTGTAAATCTATTTTTTAGAGGTGAGAAAAGGTATGAGAAAGGAGTGTTTTCTGATTTGTTTTGAATACTAAAATGTACCTTACTGACTGTTTTTTTGATGCGTGACTGGGAGAAGCGAGCGCGCCGTGGCAGTCTTTTTGTTAAAGTACACTTCCGTTTTTGAAGTTATAGGTGTAGCAATACATCAATACAAACTATTATATATAATTATGGAAAACCGTAATTCTATATCCAATGATTTTACTATTTTTAAGTTTTAGTAGATTCTTAATATATATCCCGATATTTTAAATGCCCAAAAAACTAGCAAAAGCAGATATTAACTTTGAAAAAGAGTTATGGAAAGCTGCAAACGAACTCAGAGGCGCAGTCGCTGAAAACCAATATAAAGATTACATATTACCACTCATATTTTTAAAGCATATTTCAGAACGTTATGAATTGCGAAGAGATAGCTTAAAAAATATGCTCAATGATACCACTTCTGATTACTATACAAAAGATGTGGAAGAACAAAACTACGTGTTGGAAGATCCCGATGAGTACCTTTCTAAAAACACGTATATCATTCCAGAAAAAGCAACCTGGCAATTTTTGCAAGACCATGCAGAACAGGACAATATTAAAGTATTGGTCGATGATGCTTTTGATCTTTTAGATGAAACTTTGGGGAACTATAGACCAGACCTTAAGGGAATTCTCCCTAGAATCTTTG
>NZ_JBGCDL010000166.1:0-5226 GCF_045105435.1 Kordia sp.
TGAGGTTATTGTAAACCAAGAAACGTCTATCATGCCAAAATTTACTTGGGAAGACAATGCAAATGGCGACAATGCTATTTATTTTCAGATAGTTTCTACGCCTAATAACGGCTTACTTTCAGGAACTTACACCTTTGAAAATCAATTTCAATATTACAACATTTCAAATGTCGTGTTGAATATTACACCCGAAAATCCACTTGATTTAACGATTAATAATTCGTACAAGTTCACTTTAATGGATGTTAGCGAAGATAATTGGGTAAATACAGTAATTCAAGATATATTTGTAGCGCAATAGCTATGAAAAAAATATTACTCTTCACATTTTTACTGATTTCCTTTTACGGATTTGCACAAGACAAAATTGTCTATGATGTAAAATTTCAAGGACAAAAAAAGAACAAAGTCGGATTTTTAAAAAATTACATCAGTGTTCGAAATGGCGACGTTTTAGATTCGCTACAACTAGACCAAGATGTAATTCTTTTAAAACGTTTGGCAGGTGTATCGCATGCGTATTATCAAGTGTTTATTTCGCACGACAATTTGTACAATGTGTACTTTAATATTGAGGAAAACTTTACACTCATTCCCAATGTCAATCTTTGGACAACGACCAACGAGCAAGTTGCGTACAAAATTGGGTTGTATGATTATAATTTCTTGGGAAGAAATATCGCTTTTGGCGGATTTTATCAAAATAACGGATTCGATTCGTACGGAATCAATTTGCGTGCGCCAAACCTATTTAATCGGAATTTCGGTGTCGCCATTAATCATCAAAACTGGACGAGTGAAGAACCACTTTTCTTTGATGGCGGATCGGCAAATTATAAATATAGCAATACGTCGTTTGAAGTATTGGCGTTGTATCAAATCAATTTTAAACACCGATTGCAATTCGGAATTAACGTATTTAAAGAAGAATATAGTTATCTCAACGGAATTACATCAGATGCTATTCCACAGAGTTTAGCGCTCGACAAACAAATGCTAAAGTTTGTGTACGAATACGACAATTTAAACTACGATTATCAATATGTGGAAGGCATAAAAAACACACTTTATTTACAATATGTAACGACAGAAAACGATTTTCAAGATAACTTTTTAATCGGTTGGAGTGACTTTTTATATTTTGAAAGAGTAGGCGAAAAAGGAAACTGGGCAAACCGTTTCCGATTTGGTGTCGCTTCAAACAATGCAAGTCCGTTTGCGCCTTTTTCAGTAGACAATAACTTAAACATTCGTGGTGTTGGAAACATTATTGATCGTGGAACGGCAAGTATGGTATTGAATTCTGAATATCGGTATACATTGTATGAAAAAGGTTGGTTTATTTTGCAAGGAAACGGATTCGTTGATGCGGGAACTTGGCGAAATCCAGGCGGCGATTTTGGCGATTTTGTAGAAAGTAGAAATTTTAGAATTTATCCAGGAGTTGGTTTGCGCTTCATTCACAAACGTATTTTCAACGCTATTTTTAGAATTGATTACGGCTACGGAATTACCAGAAAATCAAGTAGCGGAATTGTTTTCGGAATTGGGCAGTATTTTTAATCTTCACGAAAGAACAAGTTTTATTATACTTACTGTTATGTGATTCTGAAACAAATTCAGAATGAGGTATTGAAGTTATATTTATTCAAGATTTAATATTTCAATCAAATTAACGAATACATAAAAAAACACTTCCCATTGCTGAGAAGTGTCTTTAAATTTTTGTTGAAAGAGAAGCTTATTAACGTACGATAAGTTTCTTTACTGTTGATTTTGAACTGTTGTCTTCAAGAATTTTCACTAAGTAAATACCAGTATTTAATGAAGATACATTTAATGTATTGTTCGTAACAGACGTATTTACAACTTCCTTACCGAGCATGTCATAAATTACCACAGAAGTATTTCTATTAGTCAATCCTTGGATCGTCAAAGAAGTTGCTCCGTTTAAAGGATTTGGATACAATGAAAAATCTTTACTAGAAGTATTTTTAGCTACTGATAAAGTATTAGCACTAGTAAAATTCTCAGCAACAATAAGATTATCTATAGTAATTGTCTCATCTGACGTAGAATTCGTTTGTCTGAATGAAAAATTAGTTACTGCAATTCCAGTGCCTGTAGATCCAGCTATAGATGTATCTGTTTCATCTGAAGCATCAACCCAAAGTTGTGCTTGACCAGCTGTTTCATCATATTTAACAGTTATTCTATATGTTGTGTCGTATGACATATCAGTTGCCCAAACTGCTTCAGCAGTAGAACTACTAGTAGCGATTCCTATTCTAAAATCTCCTGATCCATTCGGTGAGACAATATCAACACGTGCTAAAAAAGTTAAACCATTATCTTTAAAATGTGCAAAATACTCAAAATCAGTTCCTGCGATTACAGCGCCAAGGTCAGCAATTGTTAAATCAAAACTAGCATATTTTGCAGTTGCAACACTAGTAAAAGGTACACTTATATCTTCTCTAGAACCACCTCCATGTGTAAGTGAAATTTGACCTGAAGCTACTTGTATAGGAGTAGATCCTGCACCAGAATGAGCTGTCCAAGTTCCGTTGCCTACAAGTGATCCATTCGGATAATCAAAATCTTCATCGATCAAAATTTGACCAAATGAAAGTGAAGTGATAAAAAGGAATACCAAAAAAGTAATTTTTCTCATAAGATTCTTATTATATAATTAGAATTCAAAGGTACAAAAATTGAGAAAGTAACCATATTAAGAATAATTTATTTAAAGATGTAGCCTAGTTTTACATAGTTTTTAAGGTAAATCAAAAAACACTTCTTAGTTCAAAAATGACAATCATATATGGTTGAAAATTATGTAAATACAGTTAAAATAACAGGTTCCTTTGTTGGAATATTCTATTTAAACCATCATAAAAAGTAACATTACTACTAAAAACAGATTTTTGTAAAGATTCCTTAAATTTGTTTTCAACCAAAAATTCAATCTTGTGAAAACCTTCTTTTCCCTTTGTATGTTACTTTTATGTTTAGGAAGCTGTCAGACTTCAAACGACAATAACAATACTAACGATAACAATTCTAGTACGATTACATTTCATAAATCGCACTTGCCACAACGACAAAATACACCGTTTAGTGCCGCCGTAGAAACCGAAAATTTATTATTCTTATCAGGTCAAATAGGAAAAGATCATAAAAAAGGTGTTTTAGTTTCAGGCGGAATTAAAGCAGAAACAAAACAAGCATTAGAAAATATAAAAGCGGTATTAGCACAACACAATTCTTCTTTAGATCGTGTGGTAAAATGTACTGTGATTCTAGCTGATATTAATGATTTTAAAGATTTTAATAGCGTGTACGTACAATACTTTCCAAACAAACCTGCACGCACAACTTTTGCTGCGGGCGGATTAGCTATTGGCGCAAAAATTGAAATTGATGTGATTGCGGCGAAATAGTTTTTAGGTTGTATAATTTTGATTTTAAATTAGTTATAAAATAGTTTTCATTTTCTTGTAACATATTTTCAAAGTCGATACTTACGGAGCAAATAGAAATTAATTGAACACTAAGATCTATTCAGCTGAACGCCTTTTGTGACTTAAAAACAGAAACATGAAAAAACTAATTGTACTTATTTGCTTTGTGGTAAGCAGTTTTGCTGCGAACGCGCAAGATCAAAAACTTGAAAATTCTGTGTTATGGAAAATTGAACACAAAGACCTTGAAAAACCATCCTATTTGCTCGGAACGGTTCATATTTTATGTAAAGATGATTTCTCAATTCCTGAGAAAGTAACAAAGGCTTTTAACGAAACAGATCGTTTGGTATTGGAAGTAGATATGTCGGACACAAAAGCATTGATGGCAGCACAAAAAAAGATGATGTCTGGCGGAAAGTTAACGGAAGAATTATCTGAAGCAAAACAAACATATTTAGATAATTTACTGAAAAAAGAATTAAATATGTCACTGCAAATGGTCAATAATTATACCTTAATGACTGTGTATACCTTATTGATTCAGCAAAGTTATGATTGTCCTTTGAAAAAAATGTATGAAGTAGAATTGACAAGTATGGCAAAAGCTAACAACAAAAAAGTGGCAGGATTAGAAAGTTTAGATGGGCAATTGGATTTTTTCGCGAAGGCGTATCCAAAAGATTTTTTATGGCAACAAATAGAATTGCATTCTGAATACAAAGTAGCTTTAGAAGAAATGGTAACATCCTACAAAAAAGAAGAAATTAGCAAACTTTATGATGGAATAAACGATGCACGTTTTTTCAATAAGAATGCAGCACATTGGATGTTGACTGTTCGCAATATAAATTGGGCAAAATTAATGCCCGAAATGATGAAAAAACAAAGCAATTTATTTGCTGTTGGAGCTGCACATTTGCCAGGTGAAAATGGCGTAATTGAATTATTAAGAAAGCAAGGATATACAATTACACCTGTATTTTAAAACTCGATTCATTGGAACTCACAGAACAAGAATTTCTAAGTAAAATTACCACACACAAAGGTATTATTCACAAGGTTTCTCGCATGTACTTTGAAGATGCGAACGATCGTGAAGATTTGGTGCAGGAAATTATTTTACAACTCTGGAAATCGCTTCAATCGTTCAATGGGAAAAGTCAGTTTTCAAGTTGGATGTATCGTGTGGCATTGAACACGGCTATTGTATTTTTTAAGAAAGATAAACGCAAGCCTGATAATTATAAAATGCCTGAACATGTGCAATTGGCACAAGAAGACTATTCTGATGAAAAGGAAGAACAATTGGCAACTTTTTACAAAGCGGTACAGCAATTGAACAAAATTGAAAAAGCGTTGATCTTTCAGTTTATAGAAGGGTTTTCGGGAGAAGAAATTGCTAAAAATTTAGGAATGTCACCTGTAAATGTTCGCGTAAAGCTGAATCGTACGAAGAAAAAATTAAAAGAAATTATAAAAACACAAAGTCATGGATTTTGATAAAATTAAAGAACTGATGGACGACGAAAATCAAGACGGTTTGTTGTTGCCTACGAGTTTAGAAAACGTAAAGAAAAGTCAAATGCCAATTGCCAAAATACGCAAAACGATGAAAGGGGAAATTGCCATACAACTTGCGGGAATTGTGATATTTTTCACCTATCCTTTTTTAATAAAAATGTATGAATTGCCACGTGCAGTATATTTTATTTTTATGTTCATTACGAGCTTGATGACTTTAGGATATTTGGCAAAAATG
>NZ_JBGCDL010000167.1:0-7155 GCF_045105435.1 Kordia sp.
TAGATGAAACTGTTTTTACGGAAAAGACTTTAGATTTTTATGAGAAAATAATGAAGACTTTGGATAAAAAGGAAGACAAAGAGGAAATAAAGGTAGAACCTTCAGAAAAAACTGCTGAGTCAGAATAATCAATATTATTAACTGACCTATTGCAGTCAGGATATTTTGAAAAAATAAAATAAAAATTAAAGAGTTATCCCAAAAAAGGGATATGCTCAACTTGTTCTTGCTGAATTTTCATTTGATAGTGTTTCATTTTTTGTAATTCAGCAAAGGAAGCCTTAATGGCTTTTAGATACAGTTTTGATTTAAGTGCAAAATGATTACAATCTTCTTTGAGCTTAAGAAGCTCAAGTTTACAATAAGCGATCATTGAAGCAAAGATGTGGTTAGATTGGGTCACCTCATATTTCGTTGGTGACCTTTCCAAACCAGTATTTTGTTTTAGTGATTTGTGGAAGACCTCTACTTTCCATCGTTTTTTATAGATTGTACAGATCGCTTCATAAGTTAAACTAAAGTCATTAGTTACTGTATACAATTCTCCGCATGAACCATCTTTGTTTGTAAAGATTTGTTTAGCTAACAGGAGTGGAAAGTCCAAGCCTTTTAGCCAAACTTCATAAGTACGGTTAGTTTGTAAATTCAGTTTTTCAACTTTTGAGAATTTACCTTGAAGCTTGTCTTGCTTACTTAAAGCAACTGTTCGGTTACTTTTAAGGGCACTAACAAAATATTTTTTCAACTTGTAGTGGACGAATTCAAAGTTTTCTTTCGAAGAAAACCAAGTATCCCATACTACATATTTGAACTTTAATTGATTTAACTGAACCAAATTTCTTAGTCGTTGCCGAACTAACTCATTTTTACTAATAGGGCTACGTCTCTTGAATTTGTTGGTTTTTTCATCTAAAAACTGTTCTGTCTTTTCGATGATTTCGAAGGCAACAGGTATAGATATTCCCGCTTCATTTTTTGATTGAGGGAGTTCAGTATGGTATAAAAAGTTCACAATATTGATGCCTTTGACGGTACAATTTTTAGAATGATCCCAATGCCAACAGATCATGTTGTTTTCTGTGGAATGAGGTTTTTCTTCAATGGTATCATCTATGGCTAGTATCGCATCTTCACTTTCGATTTTGCGAATTATTTTCTTGACCATTTTCCAAAAGTCTTTTTGCGTAAATTTTCGTTGCGCTAGAAATCGACTGATCTGGTCATGACTGTATCCGTTATCAAGTAGTCGTGATAATCCCGTAGCTGTAACTATTGTAAAAGAGGCTATGAGAAAGTCACTATAAATGTCTAATATTTGTGGATTTTTCATTTGTAATAATACTTATGTGATACGAATACTCTAAGTTATTATTTTTGAAAAATTCTCTTAATATTATTTCCTTGTATTTCAAAACTATTGATCTGCAATAGATCAGTTAATAATGAAAAAATTTCTCTAAATTCTTTTAATGCCGTTTGGCATAGGAGAGGCCGTTTTAATTTTTCAATCCCAAATGAGATAATGCTAAGCAATAGGTTTTTAGAAATGAAAAAGAATCTAGACAACCAAATTAATGCAATAGGTGAATATGTGTACAATGCTAGATTTACAAAACATAGTGTAGGTTCTTTTTTTAATAGTTCAAGAAATAATAAAATTGAAAATTTACGAATTGCAAAAAATGTAGGTTTATTAATTCCAGATACATGGATTCTTAACCATAAGAACGATTTAATAAAGATAGTTAAGAAACATCGGGTTATTTGTAAATCTACAAATAGTGATTTAACAGTAAAAGATGGAAATTTTAGATATGGAAATTTTGGCCCAATAGAGGTTAATGAAAAACTTTTAGAAAGTATCTCTGAAAGATTTACTTTGAGTTTGTTTCAAAAATATATAGATAAATTATTTGAAATTAGAATATTTTATTGGGCTGGAAGGATGTGGTCAATGGCAATCTTTTCTCAGAATGATACTCAAACCACTCTTGATTATAGAGCTCATAATGGAAAAAAACCCACTAGAATGATTCCTTTTAAACTACCTAAAACAATAGAGACGATGATTATAGAATTTATGAATAAAGGAGGATTTATGACAGGGTCAATTGATATGATTTATTCAAAAGAAAAAGAGTACTATTTTTTAGAAATAAATCCAGTTGGTCAATTTAATTTTTTAAGTTTTAATTGCAATTTTAATATAGAAAAAGAGATAGCCAATTATTTTAAAGATATAATTAACTGATTTATTTTAAATAATTATTTTTAAATTTTTGCTCTTGGAGCTTAAAATAATACAACCTAAGTATATGGAAGATAAAACTTTAAAAATAGAGGATATTTTCGAACCAGAAACAATAGGTTGTTTACCTATTGCCTACCAAAAAATAAAAGGGATATATTTAGATGAAAAAGCAAAGGGCTTTTTGACACACAAAAAAATAAAAATAAAAAAATATAACGATGTAGAAAATTATTTGGTTTTACCTCACCATAAGCCAATAAGTAAAATGTATAATTATGAAACTCAATATATCAACAAAATTCTCTAGAAATGAACATTGGATAATATATTCCAGTTGCCAAATTGTAAAAGGGTTTACTAGAAGCCTTATTTGTGATTTTCAGCGAAATCTAACAGTTTTTATTCCTAATTCTCTAGCTACAATTCTTTTGAAGGAAAATGGTAATTTAACAATTGAGGAGGTTGTTCAAAAATATGAAAATGAAGAGACAATATTTGATTATTTCAATTTCTTGCTTGAAAATGAAATAATTTTTTTTACCAATACCCCTCCTCAATTTCCTGCAATAAATTTATCATGGAGTAGTCCTTTTGTAGTATCAAATTGTATAATGGATATCGAAAATAGAAAGGATTGGGTTTATAATGCAATTAACCAATTAAGTGATTTAAAATGTCCATATATTCAATTAAGGATATTTAAAGAAATTTCTAAAGAATTTATTATTTCAGTTTTACAAGTATTAGAGTCGTCAAATATTAGAGCTGTTGAATTTATTTTACCATTTTGTGAATGGACTACTAAAGTTGAATTAATAGAACTGTGTGAGAAATTTCCAAGGATTGGCCAGTTTATTGTCTACAAATCGGAATTTGATGATTATCATAATGATTATGACCATGCTCCGTATCCAAGTTTAGGAGTCATAATATTTACAAAGGAAAATTTAAATTCACATCACCATTGTGGAAAGATTAGTAAATCTCTTTTTTTGATAAAAAAGGAAGTTTATTTTGAATCATTAAATTATAACTCTTGTTTAAATCGTAAAATATCAATAGATATAAATGGTAATATTAAAAATTGCCCTTCAATGCAAAAAACCTTCGGAAACATCAAAGATACTAAATTGATAGAAGCTTTAAATCATCCTGATTTTAAAGAAGTATGGACAATAAATAAAGATAAGATTCACGTTTGTAAGGATTGTGAATTTCGACATATTTGTACTGATTGTAGAGCCTACGTTGAAGACCCAAATGATATTCTTAGTAAACCATTGAAGTGCGGTTATAATCCATACTTAGGAGAATGGTCAGAATGGAGTACAAATCCATTGAAACAAAAAGCTATTGATTACTATGATATGAGAGAAATAGTAAAATAATTCAAAATTTTCATAACGAGACAAGATGTGGGTAGGTGGATGCTTACATTGTAATTAACCTTTCGCTGATGGCATTTTGTGCCTCTTTTAAAATAGCGAACTTCGGCACAGGCTCATTCGTTCTCTCATCCAAAATCGAAAACCTATCCAGCAACGGATTCAAAACCTCCCTAAAACAATCCACACTTTTAAAATCACATTCCGCACTTCTCATTTTATCTGTAGGTTCGCCATCTAATTTGACGATGCCTTTTTCTTTTGGAAGATTGTTGAATTTTTCTAACAATTCAATTGTAAATTTCTTTCCAACTTCATCATTGATAAAAATCACTTCCCATAAAAGCGGATATTTTTTCGCTTCGCTTTCATCTTTAATTTCAGCATTGTTATAAACTTCACTTTTGCCTAATAGATATTTTTTGTCATTCATCGCTTTACCTCGTTTGTGTTTATATTGTTATAAATCCAACTTGGAGAGAAGGCAAAAAGATTATATACATTATCACACACTAATTTTAAGTATCATCTTTCCTATCAAATTCTATCATAAAGTACGCAGTTCATCTTCCTTTGAAGGGTTAGCAATTCCCCTTTGCTTTTAGCATTTCTAATAAATCCAATATAGAAAAAACGGCTTTCCTAAATTTGGAAGCCTTCCGTTTTTTGCTCTTGGCGTATTTCTTTCTTGAAATGATTTTTTCCGAAGGGTATAAATTTTAACAACCCTAAAAAAAGGAGAAAACAAAATGGCTATTAATAACACAATCGAACTAATCGGAAACATGAACAAAAATGGAGTTCGTATCATTGAATCTGAAGAATCTACTTTTGCGGTGCTTTCGTTGGCAACTACCGATAGTTACAAAGAGGAAGAATCAGGTGAATGGAAAAATAAAGATACTCTCTGGCATGACTTGATTGCTTTTAGTCCATCAGTAATTGAAATTCTAAAAGGCTTGAATTCAAAAGCTAGAGTTAAAATAACAGGAACATTATCTTATCGTACTTTTCCAGTTGAAATAGATTTGGAAGAAAATGGTAAATCCGTTACCAAAGTCATCAATAAGAAAGAGGCTTCTATTATCGTCAGAAGGGTGGAACAAGCACCTTTACCCAAAAAGAAATAGTATGGTTATCAATACTTTTTGAGGGCTTTCATTAGCCCTCAGTTCTTATTTCATAAAGAACTGAAACATGGTAAACATCAAACCTACTATCAAAACAGTTTGCCCCAATATTAAGGTCAATACCCAAATTTTCAAATCTGACATATCCTGTTTGGTCGTTACTTGCGAGGTGTCTTTACTTTTTTCAAGCTGAACTAATGCTTCTGCCTGTTTTTTAGTAAATCCATTTTCAGTTAAAAGTTTAGTCGCTTCTAATGTATCGAAAGTTATCACAGTCATTATTTTCCTTTTCTATTTTGAATATTCATTATATCATAAGGTATAGCTGAATAGCAAGGAAAAGAAGAAGGGAGAAGTACCATAGTTTCAGAAGATAAAAAACCAGAAACTAAACCTAGAGTGAATATTTTTGTATCGAAAAATAAACCATTTTCACAAGCGATGTTTGATACTTTTCCGCCTTCTCAATATCCTTTGATGCTTTCCGTTAGTTTTGGAAAAAGAGAAACGGAACTTCGTCAACAGATTAAATCTGTGCTTCAAAAACAATCATCGGATGATGTTAAGTATCGAAATAAAATGTATTTGTCTTGCAGCTTTGAGTGCTATTTTAAAGATGTAGATTCAATGCGACCACTTTTGAATCAAGTTTTAAAAAATACAGAATTAGTTATTCCCCTTGCTATGGAAAAAGATAAATCTGTTTTCCCCAGATATATATTGAAGATAGCTGATGAAGTCATCCATACTGAAAATCTAAACCGCTAGATTTTTTCTCTAAGGATTTTACCCTCACGCCCACAAGAGTGTCCCCATTTTTCCGCAGTCAATTTTCCTTTGTGCAAAACGGGTGATTCCCCTCTCTTGCAGTTGTTACCCCATTCTCGCCGAAAGGCATAAGGTTAAATACACAAAGGTTTTAACCTTTTTATTAACTGAAAGAATGAGGTTTTGAAATGACACATAACCAACAAGAAATTGTAACCAAAGACTTTTCAAGGTTCGGACATCGAGAGCGAGAACTGGCAGAAGAATTATTAAAAGCATGGAGAGTGCAAGGCTTACCTGATGAATTTTATAATGAAGAAGTAGAAATATTTTTAAATATGCATTCTGGCTATGTCTTTTTATCCAATTGCGAATATCAAGTAGCCATGATGAATGATGATAAATTGGAAATATTTTACACCGACTTTGAAACTGGTGAAGAAGGCTTTTTTGAAGATTTATCAAAGGAAGCACAAAGTAGAATTAACAATAATATTACGGAAGGAGAATAAAATGATTGATACTCAAAAACTACAGCATGAATTAAAGCAATTCACAGGAACAGAACAATATTATAAAAATCCATTGTTTTCATCGTTTGTCTTTACCGATGGGGTTAAATATTTAGCAGAACAAGCAGAGGCGTATTGGTTAATTGATTATGTAATGAGTAATCAATATGATTTGTATTTAGCTATTGAACCCTTCCAAATATGGACAATAAAAGTAACCAATAATCAGGCAAATATTGTTGTGGAAGATGGAAACGGAAAAGAATTGAAAAAATATAACATTGCTTTTACAGATTTTCCATTAGATGAAATTACGCTATGGTTTACAGATAGAACTCTTCTCTTACCTAGCGAATATTAAATTCGTTTACGATTTGTTAACCTTTCTATGATATGATTTAGCTGAAAATTATTTTTTAATTACACAAGGGGATTGTGATTGTTTCATTTTGAATCAGTTGTAAAACTCTTGTTTTAAAATCACTAAATCATGGCTAAAGAATTTAAGCCCGAAGAATTGCTAAGAGAATTAGCACAGTTTACAGGAACGACTCAATGGTTTTATCATCCATTATTTCCGTCCTTTCGTTACACAGATGGAGTACGCTATTTGGCTCAAACGGTTGAATGTTATTGGTTGCTAGAATACATTTTTAGTAATCAAATTATTCCTGAAATCAAAAAGCAAGAATTCCAAGTTTGGAAAATTTTTGTCGTTGATGATTCTACAACTATTAAAGTTGAAGATGGAAACGATAATTTGGTAAAGGAATTTAAGATTCCATTTACTACTTTTCCATTATCAGAATATACGCTTTGGTTTACGGATAATGTGCTTCTTTTGAAAAGTGAATATTGATTTCATTTTGGAGATAAAGTCCGAGAGGGCTTTATCTTTTATTGATTTTGTATTAAAACTGATATGATTGTTTGGCACAGAAATTAATACCACATCCGAATTAGATTAATATGCTATGTTTAATTCAATTTTTGTTATGTTGAAATTCAGCAGAGTTACTGTTCTCAACCACACTTAAATAGTTATCTAAATCTGTTTTGGTATCGAAGTGTATTAATAATACATCACTTGTGAATCTTAAGGAATAATT
>NZ_JBGCDL010000168.1:0-17122 GCF_045105435.1 Kordia sp.
CTATTGATCCAAATTCGATTGATTCTACTAAGTTAGGCATCAACTTTACTCCAAAAGGAAACTACAAAACCATCAAACAAAGCATTACGGCAGATCGTGCCTATTTTGCAAAACAATTGCACCAAAACAAACAAAAAGCTATTGATTCTGCTTCAAGCTATCTATACCACAAACTTCTCAGTGAAATTGTACCACATTGGTACGGAACTCCTTGGGATTTTAACGGACATACAGACATTCCAAATGATGGCGAAATTGCCTGTGGCTACTTTGTATCTACAACTTTAAAACATATAGGTTTTAGACTCAATCGATACAAAATGGCACAACAAGGCGGAACAAACGAAGCAATAACGCTTCAACCAAAAAGCGAATTAAAAACGTATCGGAACATTTCTCAAAAAGATCTCAAAACGAAACTCAATAAAGTATATACGGACGGACTTTATTTTGTAGGCTTGAGTAATCATGTGGGTTATGTACTTATAAAAAACAAAGAACTCTACTTTTTACATTCAAGCTATTGCGATGATAAAGTAGTGATTGAAAAAGCCGCGACTTCTCCGTGTTTTCAAAGTGATATTTATGTTTTTGCAGAAATTACAACCAACCGAAAACTCGTCCAAAAGTGGATTCAAAATACAGCAATTCCAGTTCACAAATAACAAACACGACAAGTAGCTTCATATAAATACGGGAAAGCCGTACAAATCCTGTTTTAAAACGTTAAAAAACTCATAAAATAGCAAACAAACGCATTCATAACTTATCTTTAAGTTTTTAACGAATCAATCAAACCTAAAGTAAAGCAATGAAAAAATCTTATTTGCTGCTGTTACTGTTTTTCTGTAGCCTTTCTGCCTTCTCACAGGACTATTTTCCCAAAAATGATGGCGTAAAAACAGAAAGTCACACCATAACAGCATTCACCAATGCCAAAATTTATGTCACGCCCACGCAAGTGATCGAAAATGGAACACTCATCATACAAGATGGAAAAGTGGTGCAGACAGGAACAAATATTACCATTCCTAAAAATGCTACTGTCGTAGATTTAACAGGGAAAAGTGTGTACCCTTCCTTTGTAGATCCGTATTCGGATTTCGGATTGCAAAAACCGAAACGAACAGGAAGCTGGAGAAGCGCACCTCAATATGATGCAAGTCGTACCGGATATTACTGGAACGATCACATCAGACCAGATATTAATCCAATTGATAAATTTTCGTTCGACAATAAAAAAGCAACAAGCTTACTAAAAGCTGGTTTCGGAACGGTAAATACACATTTACAAGACGGAATTGTGCGTGGAAACGGAATGTTAATCGCACTAAACTCAAAAGGAGATAATAGTACGCGTATTTTAGATGATCGTTCTGCACAATACTTATCATACCGAAAAAGTAATGCTTCCAAACAATCATATCCAACATCCTTAATGGGAAGTATGGCGTTAATTCGTCAAATGTATCACGATGCTGATTGGTATGCAAAAGGAAATGCAAAACGTACTGATTTGGCTTTAGAAGCATTAAATGCAAATAAAAACTTAGTGCAAATCTTCCATGCTGGAAACAAGCACAACAGTATCAAAACGGATGCTATTGGTGACGAATTTGGAATTCAATATGTATTAATTGGTGATGGAACTGAATACGAGAACATCAACGCAATGAAAGCGACAAATGCTTCTTTTATCATTCCTATCAACTTTCCAAAAGCGTATGACGTATCGGATCCGTATGCGGCTGGCGTTGTAGAATTGGAAGCGATGAAACATTGGAACCAAGCGCCTTCAAACCCAAAAGCATTAGCAGACAAAGGTGTTGCCTTTAGTTTTACAATGCATGATACAAAATCGGGAAGCGAGTTTAAAGCCAACATTATGAAAGCTATAAAATACGGTTTAGACAAAACCAAAGCTTTGGAAGCATTGACAACAGTTCCGGCACGTATTTTAAAACAAGAAGATAAAGTAGGAACCTTACAAAACGGACGTCAAGCAAACTTTTTAATCACTTCGGGTGCTATTTTTGATAAGAAAACGGTAATCTACGAAAACTGGGTTCAAGGAAATCAGAATGTATTTAAAGACAAAGCACACAAGGACATTCGCGGAAAATATACATTCAATGTAGCAGGAAACATGTATGATGTGGACATTGCGGGTTCGCCAGAAAAATTGAAAGCAACCGTAATGAAAGATTCTATGAAATTAGGTTCAAAGATTTCTTTTAAAAGCGATTGGCTACAATTACAGTTTACAACACCTGATACTTCAAAAACAGAATTCATTCGTTTAACGTCACCTGTTAGGAATGCTACATACTTTTCTGGAAAAGCAATTTTAGCAAACGGTTCTGAAACAACATTCAGTGCCACACAAAAAGAAGTAAAAAAGAAAACTGAGAAGAAAGACGGAAAGAAAGGTTCTAAAATGGAAGCGCCAAAAATGCTACCAATTTCTTATCCGAATGGTGCTTATGGTTCCGCAACTTTACCACAGCAAGAAACTGTTCTATTCAAAAATGCAACGGTTTGGACAAATGAGAAAGATGGAATTCTTCAAAATACAGATGTTTTAGTAAAAGATGGTAAAATTTCCCGTATTGGAAAAAACCTCAACGCTCGTGGTGCAAGAGTAATTGATGCGACAGGAAAACATTTAACTTCTGGAGTTATTGATGAACATTCACATATTGGTGCATTTGACATCAATGAAGCTGGACACAATTCTACAGCAGAAGTAAATATGGAAGATGTTGTAGACCCAGAAGATGTAGACATTTACAGAAACTTAGCTGGTGGAGTTACAACGATTCAGTTGTTACACGGTTCGGCAAATCCGATTGGTGGACGTTCTGCAATTTTGAGTTTAAAATGGGGACGATCAGCAGATGAAATGCTATTTAAAGGTGCTGACGGATTTATAAAATTTGCCTTAGGTGAAAACGTAAAGCAAAGTAACTGGGGCGATACAGAAACAACACGTTTCCCACAAACACGTATGGGAGTTGAGCAAGTATTTACAGATTACTTTCAACGTGCCAAAGAATACGAAGCAAAGAAGAAAACAGGAAAGTATCGTTATGACATTGAAATGGAAACGATTGTGGAAATTCTGAATAAAAAACGTTTCGTGTCTTGTCACTCGTATGTACAAAGTGAAATCAATATGTTAATGAAAGTGGCTGATAAATTCGGTTTCAACATCAATACATTTACACATATTTTAGAAGGGTACAAAGTAGCAGACAAAATGAAAACACATGGCGCTGGAGGTTCAACATTCTCCGATTGGTGGGCATACAAATACGAAGTAAACGACGCAATTCCGTATAACGGAGCTATCATGCACAGTCAAGGTGTGGTTGTTGCTTTTAATTCTGATGATGGCGAAATGTCTCGTAGATTGAATCAAGAAGCAGCAAAAGCAGTAAAATACGGTGGTGTTTCTGAGGAAGATGCTTGGAAGTTTGTTACATTAAATCCAGCAAAATTATTACACATCGACGATAAAGTAGGAAGTGTAAAAACTGGAAAACAAGCGGATTTGGTTTTATGGACCGATCATCCAATGTCAATTTACGCGAAAGCGCAAACAACCATGATTGAAGGAACGGTGTATTTTGATTTAGAGCGCGATCAGCAATTGCGAAGAAACATTCAAAGCCAACGCAACGAGTTGATGAATATGATGCTTTTAGAGAAAAATAAAGGTATGAAAACGCAACCTGCTAGAAAGAAAGAGAAAAAACATCATCACTGTGATACAGTTGAATTTTAAACGAAAACTGATATGAAAAAATATATTCACATATACATAGTATGCCTAACTGTTATATTTAGCACCTTCAGTTATGCACAACAAACACCTGCGCCAAAACAATCGCAAACTATATCTGTGGTTGGTGCAACCGCACATATTGGAAACGGATTCATCATTGAAGATGCAACGATTGTTTTTGAAAATGGAAAAATAAAAAACATTGGTGCTTCTGGAACGACTCCGTCCGAAGGAAAAGTAATTAACGCCAAAGGAAAACACATATACCCTGGATTTATTGCACCAAACTCTACACTTGGTTTGGTAGAAGTAGATGCTGTAAGAGCAACACGTGACCAGAATGAAACAGGAAGTTTTAATCCGCACATACGCAGTTTAATTGCTTACAATACAGAATCGAAAGTAGTAGAAAGTTGTAGACCAAACGGAATTTTAGTGGCACAAATTACGCCGCGTGGCGGAAATGTTTCTGGAACTTCTTCTGTTGTGCAACTCGATGCTTGGAATTGGGAAGATGCTGCTGTAAAAGCAGATGACGGAATTCATATAAACTGGCCAAACAATTTTTCGCGTGGTCGTTGGTGGCTTGGCGAACCAAGAGGTATGCGTCCAAACAATAACTATGCGAAACAAATACAAAAAATTCAAGATGTATTTCATGATGCTAAAGGTTATTTAAACGGAAAAAGAAGCCCAAAACATTTGCCGTATGAAGCAATGGACGGACTTACCAAAGGAACGCAAACATTATATGTACATGTTGATACGGAAAAAGGAATTTTGGATGCCATTGATTTTGGAAAGAAAAATAGCATAAAAATTGTTATTGTTGGTGGATATCAAGCACACAAAGTTGCTACAACATTACGCCAAAACGAAGTTGCTGTATTGTTACACAGAACGCATTCTGTTCCAGAAATGGACGACGAAGATTACGATATGTCATACAAAAAGGCCAAAATCTTAACGGATGCAGGTGTTTTAGTAGGTTTGGAAAACAGCGGACAAATGGAGCGTATGAACACACGTAATTTACCCTTCTTAGCAGGAACGGTTGCTGCACACGGTTTAGATAAAGAAAAAGCATTACAACTAATTACGTCTAACACGGCAAAAATTTTAGGAATAGACAATCGTTTAGGAACATTAGAAGTTGGAAAAGATGCCACGTTTTTTGTAAGTGAAGGTGACGCTTTAGACATGCGTGGAAACATTTTGACACATGCATTTATAGAAGGACGTGAATTGAGTTTGGAAACGCACCAAACAAAATTATGGAAGCGTTATATGAAAAAATACAACGGAAAATAGTAACTTTAAAGAACTCTTTGCTACTAACACGTAAAATAGATCGTTATGAAAACACTACAAAAATTTGCCTTAGGAATTATGTTCCTTGTTGCATTGCAAGTTTCTGCACAAGAAACGCAAAGTACAGAAGTTGTTGAGCAAAATGCTGAGATTGAAAACTTTCAGCTACCAACATTCTCTGAATTGTCAAACGATATTGCTACTGAATATTCTGCAGTGCGCGATCGTTTGCCAAACTTATCAAACATTGGTGAACACGTAAAAAAAGGCATTCGTAGAGGATTTTTAAGTGAACATAATGTTGCCGCTGCATTTCAAAATGTAACAACTGAACATTCTATTTTACCGAATATTTCAGCCAAACGTTTTCAATTACGTAATAATTTAAAAACTATTATGTTTAATGGATTTGATATTAATCAATTACATTTAAACGAAGGATATAAAGGAGCTTTTTAAAAAAGCGAGTACTCAACATAAAAAAAACCTCTTCATAACGAAGAGGTTTTTTAGTAGCTTTTTTCTTTTTCAATTATATCTTTATTTTCCTTTCGGAACAATAACGCCATCTTTTGGACGTGCGTACGTTTCATTTTTCATCATTTCATTTGTCAAACTTACATTTGTAAACTCTACTGAATTTCGAGCTTCAGCAACTTTTCCGCTTTCATTAGTTTTGTGCCAAGTCAATACTTTTGGAAGCATAACTCCATTCACTTTTTGCCAATCGCTATAGCGGATATAACTTACTCTATTACTTGGTTTTCCATTAAAATACGTTACCGTATATCCTAACCATTCCATTTGATAGGTTTCTGGATTATAGTAAATAAAATAATTATCTTCTGGAGAATCACCTACATTTTTACCATACGAAATTTTATATCCTGGATACAAAACACCATCATACGAAAGGTTTTCTGCTTTGGTATACGTAATTCCATCATCACCCAATACAAAAGGCATTGCATAGAAATAAAAATATAAGTTGTGATAAAAACGTGCGTTGCTTCTAAAAGCGGTTGTATCTTTTTGTGCTAGCCAAACATCTTTTCCATCATAACCGATTGTAAATCCTTTTCCTTCTAGACGTGTTTTTCGCGAAGGCAAATCGGTAATATGTTTTTCTGTAGCTTTTGGTTTTACCATTTCGTACACCAACGTTTGCGCAGCATTCCATGTATCAATTCCGCCATGCGCATCAAATACTTTCTGTAATTTCTCTGGATACGTTTTTGCGACAACTTTCGTTTCTTTCGCTGTCTTTTCAGAAATTTTCCCTTTTTTTTCTGTGGTGTTACAAGCAACAATTAAGATCAATCCTAAAAGTGCTACAGTAATTTTCTTCATTCGTCAGTTAGTTTTATTTGTTCTTCGGTCGAAACGAATGTAGCATCATTACATAATTCATGCAATAGTTTTCAAAAAATGCAGTGCTGAATTAAAATACCGTTTTTTAAAATTTTGATTCAATATATTTTCTCAGTTTGCCTTTCTTTTTACGTCTTATTAGTTTTTCCATTTCCGATTGTTTTCCGAGTGTCGCTTTGTTCTTTTTGTAGAACTCAATAGCGTGTTCGGCTCCAGCAACAGCGCAATCTATTTTATCTTTAGCGTAATTATTCTCTAAGCTATACTTTGTCCAGCCATACATAAAAGTCATCAAACAATCGCCACATTCTAAAGGCACAATTCCTGCAACGAGTTCTATTGACACAGTCGGACTTCCTGTCATCCATTTTAACAAAAAGGCATTTAGCTTTTCTCGTTTTGCGGATTGTTCAGATGCTGGTGTGCGTTGCAACCAATCAATACTTTCCAAAACCTGTGGTTCGTAGGTTGTATAATCTTCTGCTTTTTCAAATGTAACATCGTTAGGAATTTTTAATTCCTGAGCTGTCATAGTTGCTGTTACAAATAATAGTAGTACTAGAGTTTTAATTGTATTTTTCATGTTATGTAAATTAGTTTTCTTAAAACTACAGCAAACACAATGAAAAAACAAAACAATGAAATGTTTTTAAAGTTTTTACACAACAATCTCTTTCCTATATTTGCAGCATGTACAAACAGATTTCTAGCACACAAAATTCAACCATAAAACACATTCTTCAACTTCAAGAAAAATCGCGAAGTCGTAGAAAAGAAGGAAAGTTTGTATTAGAAGGTTTTCGCGAGTTAACGCTTGCGCTAGATGGAAACTATACAATTGACACCTTGTTTTTTTATCCTGAGATTTGTTCCCACGAAAGTGTAGAGACATTACTAAAAAACACTACAAATACTCCTGATTGTATAGAAATCTCTAAAGAAGTGTATCAAAAAATCGCCTATCGCACTAGTACAGAAGGTATATTGGCGATTGTAAACACGAAAGAACATTCGCTTGCACATATTTCTTTTCATAACAAAAAACCATTAATTTTAGTTGCCGAAGCTCCCGAAAAACCTGGAAACATTGGCGCATTGCTTCGTACTGCAGATGCTGCTAATATTGATGCTGTTTTAATTGCAAACCCAAAAACAGATATGTACAATCCGAATATTGTACGCTCTAGTGTTGGTTGTGTTTTTACGACGCAAGTTGCCACAGGAAGTACTGCCGAAATTATTTCGTTTCTCCAAGAAAAAGAAATCGAAATCTATTGTGCTGCATTGACTGCTTCTGAAAATTATCATGTGCAAGATTTTGAAAAAGCAAGTGCCATTGTCGTAGGAACAGAAGCTACAGGTTTGAGTGATGAATGGTTACAGAATTCAACTCAAAACATCATCATTCCGATGCAAGGAAAAATTGATTCTATGAATGTTTCTGTTGCTGCTGCTATTGTCATTTTTGAAGCAAAACGACAACGAGATTTTAAATAAGATGTAGTTATAAAAGATGTGCTCAAAAATCTTCAAAATGCAAGAGCTAGCTTAACTTCTCAATTTTCTTTTTCTAAATTCATTCACATACTTGTTTCTTACATTTCTTTAGCTTAATTTTAATTTATATGACAGAAGTTGAGATTGAAAAAGAAAATGCAGCCATTGCCAAACAGTACAAAGAACTGTTGCGCATAAGTTATCAAGAGCTTACTTCGGAAGATAAAAAAATTATCCGTAAAGCATTTGATGTCGCTGTAGATGCGCATAAAGATCAGCGAAGAAAAAGCGGAGAAGCGTATATTTTTCATCCTATTGCTGTGGCAAAAATTGTAGCTTCCGAAATAGGAATGGACGCCACTTCTATAGCTTCTGCCCTATTGCATGATGTTGTAGAAGATTCTGACGATTATACTTTAGAAGATATTGAACAAGTTTTTGGTGTTACGGTTGCCCGAATTGTAGACGGACTCACTAAAATTTCGCATCTTAAAAAAGACAAAGATGTGTCTATGCAGGCGGAAAATTTCCGTAAAATGCTGTTGACAATTAACGATGATGTGCGTGTAATTATCATCAAAATTGCGGACAGATTGCACAATATGCAAACTATGGGTTCCATGCCGCCGCATAAACAAGTTAAGATTGCTTCAGAAACTTTATACATTTATGCGCCGTTGGCACATCGTATTGGGTTGTATAATATTAAGACTGAATTGGAAGATTTTGGATTGAAATATACCGAACCCGAAGTTTTTAATGACATTCAAAATAAAATTGAAGAAAGCAAAGAACAGCAACAAGAATATATTGACAATTTTTCTTCAATTATTAAAAATTCGTTAGACAAAGAAGATTTTGAATACAAGATAAAAGGACGTTTTAAATCTATCTTTTCTATTCGTAGAAAAATGGTGAAACAAGGTGTTACTTTTGATGAAGTGTATGACAAATTTGCCATTCGGATTATATATGAAACGGACGATTTAGACAATGAAAAATTCCTTGCTTGGAAAATATATTCGATTGTAACCGATCACTTTAGACCAAATCCTGTGCGTTTGCGCGATTGGATTTCTTCACCAAAATCTACCGGATACGAAGCCTTACACATTACGGTTATGGGACCAGAAGGTCGTTGGGTTGAAGTACAAATTCGATCGCATCGTATGCATGAAATTGCCGAAAAAGGATACGCAGCACATTTTAAGTACAAACAAGGAGAACAAAAAGAACAAGGACTTGAACCTTGGTTGAATAAATTGCAAGAAGCGCTTGAAAACCAAACGGCAAATGCAGTTGATTTTGTAGAAGAATTTAAACTGAATTTATACGCAAAAGAAATTTTTGTATTTACGCCTACGGGCGATTTAAAATCCTTGCCAAAAGGTGCTACTCCGTTAGATTTTGCCTTTAGCATTCACACGCAAGTTGGCTATCATACGCGTGGTGCGAAAGTAAATGGAAAATTAGTGCCGTTGAGTCACGAATTAAAAAGTGGCGATCAGGTAGAAGTCATTACTTCTGATAAATCCAAACCAAATGCCAATTGGCTAGATTATGCCACTACTTCCAGAGCACGCTCAAAAATAAAATCGTCATTACGAGAAGAAAAGAAAGAAGTTGCCGAAGATGGAAAGGAAATTCTGCGACGAAAACTCAAACAATTAAAAATTCCGCTTGACGAGAAATCGATCAACGAAATGGTGAGTCATTTTAAACTAAAAACAAGCTTAGATTTATTTTATCGTGTTGGAATTGGAACGATAGACAATCAAAAACTAAAAGAATTTGCTGCGCATAGAAGCAATAGTATTTTCAAGTTTTTCAAAAATAAAATTAGAAGAGCACCTTCTATTCCTGTCGAAGAAATCAATCAGCCAGAAGTATCCAATAGATACGATACATTGGTGTTTGGAAAGGAAGAAGAAAAGCTCAATTATAAACTATCAAATTGTTGCAATCCAATTCCTGGCGATCCTGTTTTTGGGTTTGTTACGGTGAATGAAGGTATTAAAGTACATAAGAAAAATTGTCCGAATGCGGTGAGTTTACAAGCAAATTACGCATATCGAATTATGCCTGCAAAATGGATTGATTCTTCGCAGGAAGAATTTACCGCAATGCTCGAATTTACAGGAATTGACAATATGGGATTGGTGAATGAAGTAACCAAAATCATTTCCAATAATATGCACGTAAACATTAGAAACATCAGTTTTGAAACCAACGATGGTATTTTTACAGGTCGTATCATGGTGATTGTAAAGAACAACAGTATTTTAAAACGCCTAATTACCAATTTGAAGAAAATTAATGGTATTGAAAAAGTGACGCGTGCTTAGTATTTCTTTTAGGCTAACTTTAAAAAGAAGTTTCAACTAAAAGCTGTTATTATTTACGCCAAAACTCCCACCATTTTTTATTGTCTTTTTTTATAGCCTTAGGTGCGGATATTTTTTGCTGTGGCTGCTTACTTGACTTTTCTTTTTCTTGTTGTCTTCGTTCGTTTTCTATTTTTATTTGTTTTCTCTTGATTTCATCTTTTGTTACTGCAATAGTGCTATCTAAATCTGTTTTCATCTCAGAAGAAACCAGAAGTTGAAAGCGTTCTAAATCAGCAATAGAAAATTTGTTGATATTCACTTGTAACCATTTCAAATTTGGCATTTTGGTAAATATTGAGTCGGGCAATATTGTGAGTTCATTAGATCTTAGATCGAGTTGCTCAAGAGATTGACATTGATCAATAGATTCAGGAATAGTTACCAGTTTATTCGTTGCAATATTGAGTGTTTTCAAACTTTTCATCTTGATTATAATTTCAGGAAAACTTGTAAAAGAATTATTTTGCACGAAAAGCTTTTCAAGACTAGTTAGTCCCAAAATAGACTTCGGTAACTCAGTTAAATGATTCGAGCTTACATCTAAATGTTTTAATTTAGTTAATCGCTCAATTTTCCCTGTTACAAATTGTAATTTGTTCCTACTCAAAATTAAAGATTCTAAGTTTTCAAGCATACCTATCTGCTTCGGAATTCGCTCTAGCTGATTGTTAGAAATTGTAAGGCTCTTGAGTGTTGTAAGTTTACATATTTCTACTGGAATAGCTACTAGCTTATTAAATGAAAATAAAAGGGATGTTAATTTTTTTAAAAGATGTATAGAACTAGGAATAGTTTCAATTTCATTACCATAGAATGAAAGTTCTTTGATTTCATTTAGCACTACAGCTTTTTCTCTTGCATTTAAGTCTACATGATTATTCCTGTAACCGTAAATCATTTTGTACCTTATCAACCAATCAAAAATTTCTTCGTAATCTTCAGGGTTTTCTACTTGATTTTTTTCACTCAAATTGGCAAGTCGTTTTTTTCGTTCCTCTAAGGGTTCTAACTTATGGAAAATCGTGAATTTATTAGTTAATAAGTCTTTGCTATCTTCATCATGACTCCAATTTAAATAGTTTCCAACATTCCAATCATCAACGTCCAGAAGTTTTAACTTATAAAAAGCTGCACCAAAACCATGTTCTTCATCCCAAGTACAACTACCTGAAAAACCTATACATGATATACCATCTTCTTCAGTATCGCTAATATTCACAGACCCAATTCCAAAATAATTGATAAATTCATGGATATCAGTCACAATAGGAAAACCAAATCTATTTCTTGAAGTAAACTTTCTCCCTTTATAGCCTATATTTTCATAACTTGTCTCTGTATATACACCATAAAATTCCAAGAAATATTCTTCGTCTTGTTTTAAATAGCGCACCAAATTCTCTAACATCTGATTAGAATGCGTCAAAAGGAATTCATGTGCTGCAAGCTGCGCTTCGCTTGGCTGTATATCTTCATCAGTAGAGGAAAAATTGACTTCAATCAGTTGACCTTTCTTGAAATTTTGAAAGTACGGTACAAAATCAGGGAATAGCTTATCAAACGTAATGTAATAACCTAATTCTTCATTTTCTGTTAATACTAATTCAGGTAGCATTTTAAATAATTCTTTTCAATTTCTAATTGCAGTTAAAGTTAGCAAATAATCTACTATAAATATTGCAAATACTATTACATACAATCCAAAAGCTGTCGCTCACAATTTGGTTTGTGAGGACAGCTTTTCTTTTAACAACTAGTAGTAACTACTAAATTCTTAACATTCATCGCACTTTTCTGGACAAGTCAATGAACAATAACACGTTGCAATAATGGTACATGCATCGTGCGCGGTTCTTTTCGTTTTCTTTGTTTTAATAGGTTCTGTTGGTACTTCACTTGGCACTTCTGTTCCGCCTTGTACGTTGTATGTTTCCAAGCTGGAAATTACCTTTTTCCCTAATTTTAATTTTGGATCAAATTCTTTTTTCTTCATACTATTAAGTTTTTAAATTTACGTCCGATTAACACTGATCAGTATTGCACTTATCTGCATCTCGCGTTGTTGTCGGACACTGCATACTACAATAACACGTAGCAATAATGGTACATGCGTCTCCTTCAGTTCGAATTGTTTTAATAATTGTTTCAATCGGAATTGTTATAGGAATATCTGTTCCTCCATGCAATGAAACTGCATCTAAATTTGAAATTACTTTTTTGTGTAATTGTAATTTTTGTGTGAAATCTTTTTTCTTCATTTCTGTTGGTTTTTAAGTTTACTAATACATCATCGAAGCGTTTATTGGTTCACACATCAAAAGCATCTATCTAAGTAAAGAAAGTACATCAGAGCTTTTTTAAGACTGAATCACCTCAAAAAACAGCATCTATTCTTCAGTATATATAAAACAATAAACATCCTCAATTCACATCCAAAAAGACGTGAATTGAAGTACAGTTTTATATATAATTTAGGAGAGTACATATTTCTGATAATCAGAAACATACTCACTAAAAATACATTTTTTTAGTTAAAAAAACAAACAAATTAAAAATAGAAAGCTTCAATTTGAAAAATCTTTGTCTTTATATTCAAATTCCCAACACGAATATGTACCTAAGTTTCAAAAATAAGTGTAAATTTGTTTTTTAATCTTCAGCCAAGATGCAACAAAACACGGAGGAAAATAATCAGGATATTGTCAAAAACGTTTTTACAAAGTTTTTAGAAGACAACGGACACCGTAAAACTCCTGAACGCTTTGCGATTCTACAAGAAATCTACGAAAGTGAAGAACACTTTGATATAGAGTCGTTATACATTAAAATGAAAAATAAAAACTATCGTGTTAGTAGAGCTACGCTATACAATACGATTGAACTTTTATTGGATAGTAATTTGGTGCGCAAGCATCAGTTTGGTCAAAACCAAGCACATTACGAAAAATCGTATTTTGATAAGCAACACGATCATGTTATTTTATCAGATACTGGTGAAGTAATGGAATTTTGTGATCCAAGAATTCAAATTATTAAAAAAACCATCGAGGAAATTTTTGATATTGACATTCACAATCACTCGCTCTACTTCTACGCAACAAAGAAGAACAAAAACTAACAAACACAACAACACACTAACTTAATTTTATATAATGGCAGTAGATTTACTACTCGGACTTCAATGGGGAGACGAAGGCAAAGGAAAAATTGTTGACGTACTTACCGCAAACTACGATATTATTGCACGTTTTCAAGGTGGACCAAATGCTGGGCATACTTTAGAGTTTGATGGCATCAAACATGTATTGCGTACGATTCCATCTGGAATTTTTCATGAAACCGCAACCAATGTCATTGGAAATGGCGTTGTAATTGACCCAGTCGTATTTAAGAAAGAATTGGATGGTTTGGCACAGTTCAACATGGACATTCACAAGAAATTGATCATTTCAAGAAAAGCACATCTAATTTTACCAACACACCGTTTGCTTGATGCCGCTTCGGAAGCATCAAAAGGAAAAGCAAAAATTGGTTCTACTTTAAAAGGTATTGGTCCAACATACATGGACAAAACTGGTAGAAACGGAATTCGTGTCGGTGATTTGGAATTGGACAATTGGAAAGAAAAGTATCGCGCTTTAACGAATAAGCATGAAGCGATGATCAATTTTTACAATGTAGATGTTCAGTACGATTTACAAGAAATGGAAGCCGAATTTTTTGAAGCCGTAGAAGTTTTAAAAACATTGCAATTTATTGATAGTGAAGAATATTTGCACCAAGCACAAAAAAGCGGAAAAACAATTTTAGCCGAAGGTGCGCAAGGTTCTTTGTTAGATATTGACTTTGGAACGTATCCGTTTGTAACTTCATCTACAACAACTGCCGCTGGTGCTTGTACAGGTTTAGGAGTTGCTCCAAACAAAATAAAAGACGTTTTCGGAATCTTTAAAGCATACACAACACGTGTAGGCTCTGGACCTTTTCCAACAGAGCTATTTGATGAAATTGGTGCTGACATGGCGCGAATTGGACATGAATTTGGTGCCGTAACTGGACGACCAAGACGTTGTGGATGGCTCGATTTGGTTGCATTGAAATATACAGCACAAGTAAATGGAGTAACCCAATTAATGATGATGAAAGGCGATGTGCTTTCTGGTTTTAAAACCTTAAAAGTATGTACTGCTTACAAATATAAAGGCGAAACTATTTCACATCTTCCGTACAATATTGAACCAGAAAATATTGAACCAATTTATACCGAATTTAAAGGTTGGAAAGAAGATTTGACCAAGATGTCAAATCCTTCGCAGTTTCCAAAAGAACTTAATGACTATATTGATTTCTTGGAAAAGGAACTTGATATTCCAATCAAAATTGTATCGGTTGGACCGGATCGAACTCAAACAATACACAGATAATTATCAAAAAAGCTTCCAAAACGGAAGCTTTTTTTATGAAAATTATCGCCTGTGTTAACATTTTTTATAGGTTTAGGAATGGTTTTTGTTCAGTTTTTAGGTAACTTTGATATTCATAAAAAGCGATAGTTATGTTAGGTGGTTTCTTTAAAAAGCGAAAAAATAGAACGTTTAATTACATACCTCAGCATTATGATGAAAGTAACGAACGTAAACTACCTGAAAATAACTTTGCTAAATATAGAAAATCTTGGGAAGATGCGGGAAAAGCTGGCAGAACTAGAAAAAATGCAGAGGTTTCTAAACGTCTAATTATCATATTTTTAGTACTTGTGCTTATCGCATTGTATTTCCTTGACTTCGACCTATCAATATTTACTAGAGCAAAATAATACATGGCAGACATCATACGACTTTTACCCGATCATGTTGCAAACCAGATTGCCGCAGGAGAAGTTGTGCAGCGACCAGCATCTGTGGTAAAAGAGTTACTTGAAAATGCAATTGATGCAAAAGCAACCGAAATCAAGCTCATTGTCAAAGAAGCTGGAAAAACACTGATACACGTTATTGACAATGGTTTTGGAATGAGTGAAACTGACGCGCGACTTTCTTTTGAGCGTCATGCAACATCTAAAATTCAAGCAGCAGAAGATTTATTTAATTTACACACCAAAGGTTTTCGTGGAGAAGCACTCGCTTCTATTGCCGCAATTGCACATGTAGAATTGCAAACTAAAAAGGAAGCTACCGAATTAGGAACACGTATAAAAATTGAAGGAAGCAAGTTGGTTGCACAAGAAGTAATTGCGACACCAACAGGAACTTCGATTGCCGTAAAAAATCTGTTTTATAACATTCCAGCACGACGCAACTTTTTAAAGTCTGATGCTGTTGAGTTACGCCATATTATTGATGAGTTTCAACGTGTAGCTTTGGCACATTCGAATATTAAGTTGGTTTTATATCATAACGGAAACGAATTGTTCAACCTTCCAAGCAGTAACGAAAGACAACGTATTGTAAATATTTTGGGTGGAAAAACGAATGAAAAGTTAGTTCCGATTGAAGAAGATACCGACATTGTTAAAATTAGTGGATTTGTCGGAAAACCCGAATTTGCAAAGAAAAGTAGAAACGAACAATTTTTCTTTGTCAACAATCGATTTATCAAAAGTCCGTATTTGCATCACGCCATTACTGCAGCGTTTGAAGGTTTACTGAAAGAAAAGATGCAACCGAGTTATTTTATTTATCTTGAAGTAAATCCGGAAACGATTGATATTAATATTCATCCCACAAAAACAGAAATTAAATTTGACGACGAACATTCGCTCTACGCTATGTTACGCGCGACTGTAAAACACAGTTTGGGACAGTTTAATATTGCGCCTGTGCTCGATTTTGATCGCGATGCAAATTTAGATACACCTTACGATTATAAAAATAAACAAGCAGCAGTTCCAAATATTCAAGTAGATCGTAGTTTCAATCCGTTTGCAGACGAAAAGAAAATTACTGGAAATACTGCTGCGCCACGTTATACTAATTACAAGAAAGAAGCTACCGAAGGTTGGGAAAGCTTGTATGTTGGTTTGGAATCAAAGTCGAATGCGAATGCTTTTTCATCCGTAAATATAGAATTTGAATCGGAAGAAATGACAAGTTCATTGTTTACTAACGAAGAACCGCGTGAAACTTTGACCTATCAATTACACCGAAAATATTTGGTGAGTTCTATCAAATCGGGAATTGTTATTATTGATCAACACAGAGCGCATCAACGTGTTTTGTACGAGCAATTGTTACGAAATATTACCGTGAGCGAAGCCGTAAGTCAGCAATTGTTATTTCCTGTGAAATTTACATTTTCAATCAGTGAAATTGCATTGTTAAAAGAAGTGAAAGAAAGCTTAGAAAATATTGGCTTTATGTTTAGCGACATTACAGATGATACCATTGAACTTTCTGGAATTCCATCAAATATTTCCGAAAGTGAATTGCAGATTATCATCGAGCAAATGCTGAACGATTTTCAAGGAGAAATTCCAGATACGGGATTTAGCCAAACAGACGTTCTCGTAAAATCATTGGCGAAAAGTATGGCAATTCGCACTGGAAAAAAATTAGAAATTGAAGAACAACAAGCATTAGTAAACAACTTATTTGCTTGTAAAGAACCTACAATTTCACCATTTAATCGAACCATATTCATCACCTTAAGCGTAGATGATTTAGATAAAAAATTCATATAAGTTATGATGCGTATTACAGATACCGTAAAGCATTTAATCATTATCAACGTCCTTTTTTGGGTCGCTACGTTAGTATTGGGCGAACGCGGA
>NZ_JBGCDL010000169.1:0-2862 GCF_045105435.1 Kordia sp.
TAGTAAAAAAGATTCTTTATTAAATATTGCTGCTGATTACAATACTCTTGGACTTAAGGAAGCCATCCATAAAAAAAATAAAGCCTATGAAATTAGATTTATCATTGGCGATGGAATTATTGCGGAAGAACGTGGCAACTATAAAAAAGCGCTTTATAAACTTGACAAAGCTTCAGAACTCGTAAATAATTATAAAGAACCTAGCGCGTTAACAATACTTTATTATTACAAAGGACGCAGCTATAAAAAACTGAATCAACTTGACAACGCTGTAACGTATTTAAAAAAAGCAGATTCTGTTTCAACTAAAAATAGTACTAACTATTTTATACTACAAGGCGTATATGCTTCTCTTATAGAAATATACAAAAGCCAAAATGATTCTGATAATGCTTTAAAATACAAAGGTTTATTTTATGAAAATACACAACTTAATAAGTTAATTACTCAGGAAGTACGTGAAGATATTCATTTACAATACGATATAGATCGTTTTGAACAAAAGATAGATTCATTAAATAATACAAATTTAAAAGCCATAATCATTATTGGGGTTTTAGCCATTTCATTGTGTATATTCTTTCTTTTCTTCATAAGACAAAAGCGAAAAAATCAACTCGCATTTAAAAAATTACTTTTACAGTTAGATGAGAAAAAAGATATAAGAACGATTATTTCAAAACCACAGCAAGTGTTGACAATTGATGATGAGAAGGTCGTACAAGTTTTAAAAGCTTTGGATAAATTTGAGGAAAAAGAATGGTTTCGAGATAAGAATTGTGATTTAGCCTTTGTTGCCAAAAAAGCAAAAACTAACAAAACTTATTTATCAAAAATAATCCATACACACAAGCAATTAAAATTTATAGATTATATCCGAAATTTACGAATTGATTATGCTTTGGAACGACTTAAAGATGATCCAGTATTTCGATCATATGACATTAAATCTATTGCCGAAGAATCGGGCTTTAAGTCTTCCGACATGTTCTCAAGAGCTTTTGTGAAAAACACAGGAATTTATCCGTCCTATTATATCAAAAATATCAATAAAATTAATGCTTAGGACAATGTTTAAACAATCTACTATTGTCGTATTATCGTCCTATTATCTTTGTAAAAACTAGGGTAACACCTATTTTTCACAATCAAAATTTCTAAAACTACATAGCAATGAAGAAAAAACGTAAATTAAATTTAGGGAAAAATAAAGTCGCAAACATGAATACTTTGTACAGGCTAAAAGGAGGACTTACTCTGGGTTGTGCTACTGATAACACCTGTCCAAAAACAGATCCATGTCTCAGTATAATAACTGAGGAAGAATGCACTAGTTATGAAGATACTGAGTGTGTTACCTTAACAACATCGCCGCCAACAGATGATTGTGATGGATTCCCAACTGGAGCTTGTGGAGGATAAAATAACTCATTTTAAAAAACCAAAAGCCTGCATTAACAAAAATGCAGGCTTTTTTAGTACCCTAAAACCTAATTATAGTGCCTTTTTAGCAAATTACTACTGAAAATGTTGGCACAGTACAACCTTCTTGGTTTGTGTTACAGTCTGCCGTTAAAACGTTTCCTGTTCCTCCACAAGTGTTTGTTGGACAGTCTGTGTCATGTGTTGGGCAACAAATACCGTAAGGAACACAAGAAATTGTTTCTAGCTGTTTTGTACCGCCTTTCACTTTTTGTAAACCGCCTAAGTTTGAAATTGATTTTTTGTTTAACGAAAGACTTGTTAATTTTTTCTTCATAATAATGAGTTTTAATTGTTAATTCTGAAATCAAAATTATGTGTAAAAAGCAGGTTGTGCAACGAAAGCAATCTACAATTAGACAATAATAGGTTGTAATTCTTTCTCTACAATCTAGTAACATTAAGGGTTTACTTTAAATTTTAAGAGCATTATAAATACTTAAAAAAGGTTTCTTTTACAGCCTAAATTCTTTAATTTATAGTATCTTGCTTTTAGCAAATTATCCCTTTTACATGTCTCCTAAATTCATAAAACACATACTGTTTGTATTTTTTTTAATTTCTTATAGTCTCTTTTCTCAAGAAAAGGACTCTTTAGCAGATTACTCGCATAAAAAACTACGATCGTTATATTATGAAGTCATGTATAAAGACACTTCTGCTTCACGTGTTTATTTACATAAAATGCTTACTAACGCAAAAACAACCAACAACACGTACAATGTTTCCGAAACATCTATACTACTAGCCAAGTTTGAAAATAGTATTGGGAATTATGACAAGGCAATACCATATATTGAAAGTGCTACACAACTTGCAAAATCGATTTCTAATGACAATATAGAAGCACAAAGCCTCTTTAGTCACGGTTTTATAGATTATGATAATGGAAATTATGACAATGCTTTTGATGCCTATATTAAAGCCTTATCATATTATAAAAAAACAGCTCATAAATTAATGATCAATAGTATCTCTCATAATATAGCATTAATTAAAAGTGAGTTAGGCGATCAAAATGGAGCATTGGATATTTTACTACAGAATTACAATGCTTCAAAAAATGTTTCTAGAGAAATTAGAAGTAAAGAATTTGGCTCCTTTTTTTACACTAATACGTTAATAACACTCAGTAACGTTTACGTTCGTAAAGCGAATAAAGTAGAAGCCCTAGAACAAAAACTTGTATTATTAGACTCTGCTTCTATATATAATGACATAGGATTCAGAGAAACAATAAAAGAGGATGATGTATATGGAAACATTTATTTTATAAATGGCGAAGCTATTATTAGTTACGAGAAAGGAATGTTTGAAAAATCTATAGAAAGACTAAATGAGTCTATAGAACAAATAGAAAAAGTAAATCAACCAAGTCTG
>NZ_JBGCDL010000170.1:0-3075 GCF_045105435.1 Kordia sp.
ACAGTTTCCCAACTTCCCAATGTAAATTTGAAATTGATGGTTTCCCGATGATTTGGAATTGTTATTTTGTAGTAGGTGCTATCCTTTTTTTCTAGTTTCAACTTAGGTCTTCCGCCAGACCAACCTTCAAAATCTCCTGAAATATAGATGTCTTTTGAATAATCGTGATTGCTTGGCAAATTGGTTACAACCAGCGTAACAGATTTTTTACCATCTGTAGTGTCGTCTTTTTGTTTTCCTTTGCAGGAAACGAAAAGTAGTGAGAGTAGTATAACGGTGAGTTTTGTTTTCATATTTTTTTATAGTTTCAAAGTACTTCTCGATACAATTTTCTATCTAAAATTACTCGATGTGACGTTTTCAGTATTGTGAGGCATTTCAAAGTGTCAGTTCGAGCGCAGTCGAGAACACTTTTGAAATGTAAAGGTTAAAAAAATGAATCTCAATACTAATAGCTCAATTCTCAATACTATATAATATAATGCTTCCTTTTTCTTTTAACTCAATAGCGTCATTCCACATAAATGTTGAACCTGTAATTACATTTTTCAATGTTTTTCCTGTTAAGTTCATTTCTGCGTAACGTTTTAAATTTATTGTAATTGGTTGTTCGTTTTTGTTAATGATATGCACTACGGTTTCGTCTCCCAAAGTTCTAAATAGAAAATAAGTTCCCATGAATGGTGCAAAATGAACTGTTTCTCCTTCATGAATGGCTTTGCTGTTTTTGCGAAAGTTCAATAGTTTTTTAAGATACGATTGCATGTCTTTTTGATCAGCAGTTAAACCTTTGCCAGTAAATGCATTGATTTTGTCGCCTTCCCATCCGCCAGGGAAATCGGTTCGTATTAAACCGTGATCGCCTGGTTTTGCAAAGTCGTTCATTAAAATTTCGGTTCCATAATAGAGTTGTGGAATTCTTGGAAGCATTAATTGATAACTTAGCGCCATTTTAGTATCAGCAATATCACCTTTTAGTTGTGTAAAGATGCGACTCATATCGTGATTGTCTGGGAAAATCATGATGTCTTTCGGATTCGCATACTGAAAGTCGTTTGCCAAACCTTCATAGATTTTTACCAAACCTTTGTCCCAAGATTCCTTTTCTGTTAAGGCTTCCACAGTTTTGCGTTGCATAGCAAAATCCATGGTAGATTTTAAATTACTTTCATACCCATCTTTGTTGTTTGCGCCTTTTTGCCAGTAGCCAATTAGCAATGGATTGTAACTCCATTCTTCGCCAACAATGGAAAAATTTGGATATTCGGTCATGATGGCGCCTGCCCAATTGCTCATAAATTCCTTGTCAGGATATGGATACGTATCTTGTCGAATGCCGCTTAAACCCAACGATTCAATCCACCAAATACTGTTTTGAATGATGTAGTTTGCCATGTATGGATTTCGTTGATTGAGATCGGGCATGGTTTCTACAAACCAACCATTTGTCATTCCTTCTTTGTCGCTTTTGGAAGCATACATATCTTGATTTGAAGTTCTTCGATGGTTTGAAAAGGTTGTTTTTTCACCATTTTCGAATTCCTTTTGATAGTTTACCCAATCATTGAATGGCAAATCTTTCATCCACCAATGTTCCAAACCACAATGATTTGCTATTTGATCCATGATTAGTTTTATTCCGCGATCGTTGGCTTTGTCTGCGAGTTCTTTGTATTCGGCAAGTGTTCCAAACCGCGGATCTACTTGGTAGTAATCTGTGATGGCATAGCCGTGATACGAACCGCGTTTCATATCGTTTGTGAGTAACGGACATGACCAAATTGCAGTGAAACCCATTTCGTCTATATAATCTAAATGGTCTGTGATTCCTGTAATATCGCCACCATGACGTGCATAATTATCTTTCCGATTGATGGTAGTTTCGTTTAAGTTTTGAAACGTATCATTTTCAGGTTTTGCATTTGCAAATCGATCTGGAGTGATAAGATATAATACGTCCGAACTGTCAAAACCAATATAGTCTTTCGCAGCTTTTGTACGTTCTTTCAAGTGGTACGTTTGGATAAGTTTTTTATCATTTTCAAACTTGAATTCAATATTAAACTTTCCAGGTTTTGTATTTTTTGAAATGTCTAAATCAATGAATAGATAGTTTGGACTTTCACCTTTTTGAACTTTTTCAATGTTGATATTATTGTTTGATATTGCTGGCGTCGCTTCCGCAATATTTGGATGTTTGACTAAGAGTTGCAGTTTTGTGTTTTTAAAACCTGTCCACCAATAAGGCGGTTCTATACGTTCAATATCGTTTTTGATTTCGGTTACTTTTGGTGTTTTTTGAACTGTATCAGATGTTGTGCCTTCTATTTTTTTACAAGAGAAGCAACTTATAAATGCTATGAGGGCGATTATTTTTTTCATCTGATTGGTTTTTTTAGCTTTTACGTCAAGCTGAACTTGATTCAGCTTCACATAATGATTTTTAGCTTGTGATGAGATTCTGAATCAAGTTCAGAATGACGTTTTGTGTTTTTTAGTATTGAGAATTGAGACGAGGTTATTTAACCTTTATTTTTAAAAGATTCCTGCCTACGCAGGAATGACAAACTCAGCAATCATGTGTCATTCCGCACTTGTTGCGGAATCTATTTAGATTCTTAATGGATTCCTACCTACGCAGGAATGACATTTGAAACCATCTCAATACTGTGACGAGAAGCACTAGATTTCATAGTACTTCTCGATACAATTTTTTTTCAAAAAATCACTCGAAGTGACGTTTTCGTTTATTAAAATGATATTTTGAAACAATCTCAATACTACTATCTCAATTCTCAATACTATATATATTCCAATATTTTATATGAAACTTAAAAGTTTCTCACTAGCCCTGATTGCAGCGACATCCTCCCGATTTTCTCGGGAGATATAGCGGAAAGCAGGAAATAGCTCCTAAAACTTATTTTACATTTAAACAGTGACCAAATCGTTTGGTGAAACGGCTACTTTTTTTCCATCGACCAAAATCACTAAATCGTCTCCTTTTTCAAGTTCAAACGAGGTTCCGTTTTGTGTGACATTGATTTTTAGAATGTGATTTCGGTAGTTTACTTT
>NZ_JBGCDL010000171.1:0-26713 GCF_045105435.1 Kordia sp.
TTCTCATGTATAGAAGGAAACGAACACATTCCACATTATGCCAAAAAACACGGTATGAAAACCATGGTTGGCGCTTGGTTAGGAGATGACAAAGAAGACAACGAAAAAGAAATTGCAGCACTTATTGAACTTGGAAAAAAAGGTCTTGTAGACATTGCTGCTGTTGGAAACGAAGTATTGTATAGAAACGATCTAACGCTAGAAGAACTATTAGATTACATCAAAAGAGTAAAACAAGCATTGCCAAATGTTCAAGTTGGGTATGTAGATGCGTATTACGAATTTTCTGTACATCCCGAATTGGTAGAAATCAGTGATGTTATTCTTAGCAACTGTTACCCGTATTGGGAAGGTTGCCATATTGATGGTTCATTAGCGCACATGCAGCAAATGTTTGGACAAGCATCACATGCGGCACAAGGAAAAAAAGTAATCATTACTGAAACTGGATGGCCAAGTGAAGGAGGAAGTCTGCGAGGAGCAGAATCATCCGAAATCAATGCCATCAAATATTTTATTAACACGCAGGTTTGGGCCGAAAAAGACAATATTGAAACCTTTTACTTCTCATCATTTGATGAATCATGGAAAACAGGTGACGAAGGCGATGTTGGTGCATATTGGGGACTTTGGGACAAACACGAACAACTAAAATTTTAATTAACAACAAACAATGTCTTTACGTAAAGAAAAATTCTTTTCACTAGCAGCTTTAGAATTTGAGGGATATTCTCTCAAAGATTTAAAGTCGCTGTGGCGAAAAACCTTAAAGGATGGAATGCACGGTATGTGCTTTAGTCCTTATTCAGAAGGGCAACAGCCAGGTGATACACTTTCTGAAGTACAAGTAAGACGACGTTTAGAAATCATTAAACCTTATACAAATTGGGTGCGATCGTTTTCATGTACGGAAGGCAATGAGCTAATTCCTATCATCGCCAAAGAAATGGGTATGAAAACCCTAGTTGGGGCATGGTTAGGAGACAATCCTGAAACGAACGAAGCAGAAATTGAAGGACTTGTAAAACTTGCAGACAATAACTGTGTCGATATTGCTGCAATAGGAAATGAAGTAATGTATCGAGGCGATTTAACAGAAGACGAATTGCTAAAATTCATTTACGACACAAAAAAAGAACTAAACGGAATTCCTGTTGGCTATGTAGATGCATACTACGAATTCGTTGAACGTCCAGAAATCACGGAAGCTTGTGATGTAATCTTGGCAAATTGCTATCCTTTTTGGGAAGGTTGCGATCAAGATTATTCACTATTGTACGTAAAAGATATGTACAACAGAGCATTGCGTGCTGGAAACGGTAAAAAGGTCATCATCACAGAAACTGGATGGCCAAACGATGGTACAAGCCTAGAAGGTGCATATCCATCTAACACAAATGCAATTAAGTATTTTATAAACACCCAAAAGTGGGCTCAAGAAGAAGAAATTGAAATCTTTTATTTCTCCTCTTTCGACGAATCATGGAAAGTAGGAGCAGAAGGAGATGTAGGTTCAAATTGGGGACTTTGGGACAAACATGAACAATTCAAATTTTAAAATAGATTATTATGAAGAAAATTATTTTTTTAGTACTATTATTCGTTGGAACATTTGCGATTGCGCAACCAACAAACAATGCTACAGATCCTCCAACTAGAGATGCTGCAGATGTAATTTCCATTTTTAGTGATACATACGCAAACGTTCCTGGTTCAGATTACAACCCAAACTGGGGACAAAGTGGTTTTGGATCGGCAAATACAGCTTTTGATCCTGGTACAGGAAATGTAGTATTAGCATATCCAAACTTTAACTACCAAGGAAACCAATATGGAACTCCTCAGAATATTTCAGCAATGGAGTTTTTACATGTTGATATTTGGATAGATGGCACATTTAACCCTAATGTTTTTGTAATTAGTTCAGGTACAGAAATAGCACATCCAATTACAAATACTGGAGCAGGTACATGGATTAGTGTAGATATTCCTGTTGTAGGAATTACTGGAGACCTTTCTAATGCAATACAATTTAAGTTCGATGGAGGAAATGGATCAACAGACGGTATTTATGTAGATAACTTATATTTCTGGAAAAACCCAACAGCAGCAGGTTCTGATGCTACATTAAGTGACTTACAAGTTGACGGATCTACCATAGCTGGATTTGGTCCTGGAACAACAGATTACACAGTTGAATTAGCTCCTGGAACAACTGTAGTACCTCAAATTACATCTGCAACAACAACTGATGCAGGTGCAATGGCAAACATTACGCAAGCGCCAGCAGTTCCAGGTGATGGAACAGTAGTAGTTACTTCTCAAAATGGTATGGTAATGGAAACATATACAGTTTCATTCATAACTGCAGGACCAACTTCGGCGGCTCCAACACCACCAGGAAGAGCTCCACAAAATGTAATTTCATTATTTAGTAATGCATATACAAATGAAACAATTGAAACATGGAATGCTTCTTTTGATGATTCAACTTCAGAAGATGTAGTTGCTTTTGGTGATGACGTTAAAAAAATTACATTCACAAACTTTATTGGTGTAGAATTTACAAACAATAGAATTGATGCATCGTTAATGACACATTTCCACATGGATTTCTGGACAGATAACCCAGATTTAGTTGGAAAAGTATTCAACTCAAAATTCTCTCAATGGGGCGGTGGAGCTTCAGAAGTTTCAGCAATGGAATTAAATATCAATGGTGGAACATCTCCAGCGTTGGCAACAGGAACTTGGGTTTCTATCGATGTTGAAATTGATACTAACTTCTCAAACAACTTAACAAGAGATGATTTAGCACAATTCTTAATCACTTCTAATTTAGGTGTTGTATATGTAGATAATATCTATTTCCATAACAATATTTTAAGTACTGAAGAGTTTACAACTTCAACGTTCAAAACATATCCAAATCCAACGAACGATTCATGGAATGTAGTAACAGATAATACAGTAATCAATACAATTCAAGTATTTGATATTGCAGGAAGACAAGTAATGGCAATGGAGCCAAAAGCGACAACTGCAACAATTAATGCTACAACGTTACAAGGTGGAATTTACTTTGCAAGAATTAGTACTGACAAAGGTACTAGTAGTGTGAAATTAGTAAAAAATTAAAAAAGAATACGATCAATTTATTTTTAAAAGTGTGTTTGCAAATTTGCGAACACACTTTTTCATAAAATAAAGAAGTATATTTGAGAAAATAATAAACTCTCAACCGTTGATATAGTACAGCATAAAAAACAGTATATGAAAAATGTAGTTTCTTTAAAATCACTTGCGAAAGAATTGAATATATCTGTTTCTACCGTATCAAAATCGTTGAACAATAGTGAAGAAATAAGCGCTCAAACCAAAGAACGTGTAAAAAACTTAGCCAAACTAAGAGGCTACGCTCCAAATCCAATTGCTGTACGCTTACAAAAGCAAGAAACCATGCAAATTGGAGTCATTTTACCAAATATAGAAAATCCATTTTTTGCGTCTGTATTAAAGGGAATTGACGAATTGGTGAGTTCATCTAAATACAACATCATTACATTTTTTAGCAATGAAAGTTTAGACAAAGAAAAAGAATGTTTAGACTTTTTTACGAGAGGAAATGTGGATGGAATTTTAATCTGTATAGCAGAAGAAACCAATAAAAAGAAAACATTCGATCATATCATTGATATCAAGCAAAAAGGAATTCCTTTGGTATTGTTTGATCGTATTCCTATGCAACCGTTAGGATTTGATACAGTACATGTAAATGATTATGAAAACATTACAAGTGCTTACGATTATTTAGAAGAAAAAAAATGTAAAAACATTGCGTTTGTATCTTCAATTCCAACACTTATTGTCGGACGACTACGTGAAGATGGCTATCTTTCAAAAGCCAAAACACCAACGGTTATTGCGTTTGAAGACTTAGATGAATTGAAATTAACATTAGAAGAATCTCTCAAAGAAGGAAATATTGATGGATTAATTGCTGCTGATATTGAAGCAACACTAATCTGCAGTAGTGCCATTCAAAAACAAGGATTAACATTCTCAGAAGAAATATCTCTTATTGGGTATGTAAATGCAGCACAAAACGATCTTTTCTTTCCTAAAATTTCTTTCATAGATCAACATCCTAAAGAAATAGGAAAACAAACGGCTAAAATGCTGTTACTTCGCTTAGAATCAAAGTTAGAAGATATTCCTGCAAGCGATATTGTTTTGAATACTACGATTACCATCAGAGAAACAAGCAGTTAATATTTTGATTGTTAGAATAGTAAGTTTATTTGCAATTACGGTTAATTCTGCCTAAAAACACTTAAAGATGCTGGTATTATTGTATTTTTGAAAAAAGTAGAATAATGAAGCATGCATTTCCCATACTCTTACTGCTATTGTTTAGTCAAATAGCAATTAGTCAAGTTGTCATAAATGAAATCGATTGTGATACGCCAGGTACAGATACTGGCGAATTTATTGAACTGAAATCAGACACACCAAATTTTGCCTTAGATGGATATGTACTAGTACTATTTAACGGATCTACTTCAGGGAACGATAGTAGTTATTTTACGTTAGATTTGGACGGACAAGTCACGGATGTAAACGGCTTATTATTAATTGGAAGCAGTACTGTTTCGCCTGTGCCGCAACTTTTAATAGGTTCAAACGTAATTCAAAATGGGGCAGATGCCGTTGCAATTTATCAAGCCGATGGTTTTGACTTTCCACAAGGAACACAAGCAACAACAACGGATTTAATAGATGCAATAGTATATGATACTGGTGAATCTGACGATGCAGGTTTGTTAAGTTTACTAGGATTAACAACACAAATTAGCGAAGGCGGAAACAACAATACAAACTCTATTCAACGCAGCGAAACTGACGGAAGTTATTTTACAGGAACGCCAACACCACGACAACTCAATGACGGAAGCGGTGTTATTTTAAATGGAATCTCTATCAATGTAGCGAACGATCAATACACAGAAGGAGAAATGTTTGATATCGAATTCACTACAGAAACGGCTGTAACATCTAATTTAGACATCACATTTACACTTGACAATGGTACATTTGACACATCCGATTTTACAGGATCAACTTCTGTAACCATTCCAACAGGGCAAACTTCGGTAACAACTACGATTACTTTGGTTGATGATACCTTAGATGAAGGTGATGAAGAATTGGTCATTAATTTAGTAGATAACTTTTCAGTAGAATATATCATTCTCAACGATGGAATTTTAGTACGAGCAGTTGATAACGATTTTACAGTTGCACCTTATGGAACTCCTTTAAATCCTACGTTTGGAACTGTTGCAAACACAGCGCCAACAGGCTATTATGATACTATGAATGGTTTGGCAGATGGCGCTCTACGAAATGAAATACAAGCTATTATATCTGAACTTGGAGTTGTACGTGCACAAACGTATGCAGATGTATTTGATATCTTAAAAGAAGCCGATCAAAACCCTGAAAACAGCAATCAAGTTTGGTTGGTATACACAGAACAAGGACGCGCAAAGTTAGATGTACAGAATGGTTCAAACAGTACAGGGAAATGGAATAGAGAACATACATTTCCAAGATCATTAGCTGGTTACGGAAGTATAGAAGCGGATGATATTGCTGATGGAAGAGACATTTTTTGGATCACACGACCAGATTCACTTCGTCATGGAAACTCAGATGCACATGCATTACGTGCGAGTGATGGACCCGAAAATAGCTCACGTGGAAACCAGCATTACGGACAGTATGTAGGACCAACAGGAACTGCGGGAAGCTTTCGTGGCGATGTAGCACGCAGTGTACTATTTTTAGCGGTTCGTTACAACGGATTGTCTATTGAAAATGGTTTTCCTGCTGTAGAAGGACAATTAGGAGATTTGGTAACACTATTGGATTGGCACAGAAATGATCCGCCAGATGATTATGAAATGAATCGTAATAATGTAGTGTATACTTGGCAATTTAACCGAAATCCGTTCATAGATCACCCAGAATTGGTAGAACATATTTGGGGAAATCAGATAGGAAATCCTTGGGCACAACCATTATCAAACGAAGAATTTACTACAGAAACAATCCGAATCTATCCAAATCCAACAAAAAACAACATCAATATCGTTGGAATAAAAGAAGAAGCTACGATTAAAATTTATGCACTTGATGGACGAAAGTTACTCGTGCGTCAATTCTCGGGAACGACACAAATACCATTAAACTTACAAAGTGGTATTTATTTGTCAAAAATTACATCCAACGGAAAAACGGTTACTAAAAAAATTGTAGTAAATTAATTCAGTGCATTGACCACTAATTTTCAGTTTTAAGGATACTTTTTATACTGCTTGCGCAGGAATGAGAACGATGTAGTATTAACGAAACAATACTTCGCACTATGTCTATATACATTCCAAAAAATGATAAAATAAGCTGTTATGATGCTTCAAAAACAAATATTTTGAGTTTAAAAGATAAGCTAAAGAGAATAAATTTTGAAATTGAAAACGGACTTAAATTCAAAGCGTCTGACAGATTGCGGAATTTAATTCAAGAAAACCCAAACGAAATTCAATTGTGGAATAAACTTGCTGAATTATATTATGAAAGCGGATTTTTGGATGCAGCTGGGAAATATTGGATTTTAACCGAACCGACTGATGAGAGAATTAGCAAATGTGTTGAAATTTATGAAAAATCAGTAAACTATTCTGGATATCAAATTTTACAAGAAATTGTATTTCGTGGCGATAAAACAAAACTTTCTGAGTTTGCTCAACATAAATTGTCGGAATTAGAAGCAGATTGTAAAGCAAAAAACCATCATATTCCAAAATTTAATCCAAAAGTCAATAATTCACAAAGAAAACATCAGAAACACGTAAAGACTTTTAAAGATAAATTAGCAGGATTTTTGCTATTAGGAATTTTATTAACAGTGATTGTGTTGATTGTAATAGGATTTGTATCGGTAATGAAATGGATGTTTTGAATACGTCTAACGATCTAACAGCGATAGCGAATCTAATAATCTAAGAAATCTAAAATTTAAGAACGCTTCGTTCCATACGCCAAATCGCCAGCATCGCCCAATCCTGGAACAATATAACCGCGAGAATTCAAAGTATCATCCACGGCAGCAATCCATAAATGCGTTTCTTCTGGGAAATGTTCAGTTACATAATTAACTCCTTCCGTAGAGCCTAACACAGAAATAATATGAATATTTTTTGGTGTTCCTTGTTGGAGTAATACTTCATACACACTTTTCATGGTACGACCAGTTGCCAACATTGGGTCAACTAACAGCAAGGTTTTTCCTTCTAAAGAAGGCGCAGCCATATAATTTACGACAATTTCAAACGCATCTCCATCATCAACATGATCGCGATACGCAGAAACAAACGCATTTTCTGCCTGATCAAAGTAGTTTAAAATTCCTTGATGTAATGGCAAACCAGCGCGTAAAATAGAGCAAATAACCACATCTTTTTTTGGTAACATCATTTCTTTTGTTCCCAAAGGTGTTGTTACGGTTTCCGTTGTATTTTCAAGGACTTTACTGCATTCATAACTTAAAATTTCACCCACACGTTCAATATTTCTGCGGAAGCGCATGGAATCTTTTTGAATAGCAACATCGCGCATTTCAGCAATAAATTGATTCATTAAAGAAGACTGTGAAGTATAATCGTGAATGGTCATAACGAGATATTTTTGCGGGCTCAATATACTACTTTAAATTGATTGATATGTAAAATGGCGATTTCCTATTTCTAGAAAACCGCCATTAGTTACGAATTAGATTCGGCTATTATCAAAGCTGTAATTTGCTGTTTAGTTCTTAACCAGCTTCAATGTTTTTAATAAGTTTTGACTGTCATATACTTTTACAAAGTAAATTCCTGATGCCAAGCTTTCAATATTTAAAGAATAGGATGACGATCCTTGTGAATTCATTTCTAAAGCATATTTTCTTCCAGCAATATCAAAGGCTTCTACGCTGATATTTGTTCCTGTATTTTCTTTATTTAGATACAAATTGACATAGTTATTTGCCGGATTTGGATATAGATATATTTCATCCGAAGTTTCCTTGTCTTCAGGTGCCGATTTTTCAAATAATATCGCTTCATTAGTATTGGCAGCACGACCTGCTACAGATGGATCTTGCGTTCTTGCTTTATAATCCGTACTATTACAAAAAGTATTTATTTGTCCAGAATTTGCTTGTATCATTGGCTGAGAAAGATCAAAAGGAGAATCAATCCACATCGAAATCTCAGGCGAAATGATTGATTCTGGCGATGTTTCAATCTGATTTCCTGCAATGATATTTACAGAATATCCACCAGTTGTACTTAAATTTCCAGTAATAGCAATATCGTTCCATGCACGACAGGTATATGTTGAACCAGAGAGCCAACAACCATCTACAGGACTTCCGTCAAATACAACATCTTCTAAACCTAAGTTTTCATTAGTTAAGGTTGTATCATATTGATTGTGAAGGTTTGGATCAATTATATCATATGTATATGGTTCATGAGCATACTCAATTTGATCATCTTTAATATCAAACGTTAAAATTTGTGTACTTGTATTGTTTTCTCCGTATTCGTTTTTCGTTTCGTATTCAATATCAACCATTAAAACCAATTCAATGTCATACAGGTCAAAACGGAATCCGTAGTTTACTTCACCTGGAAAGTTTGGCCCATCATAAAATGTACAATCGATACAACCAAATTCAAAGAATTCTTGTTTCAAACCAAGTCCAACTGTAAAGTTTTTCAATCCATCTAACGGTACAAAAGATGTTTGAAAATGTCCATCTTCATCACCATATTCACCTCCATAACCGAGCCAATCACTTTGTACACTATTGGTAAAAGCTGAACCCGTTGGGTTGATCCAAGGATCATAAATATCTACATCATAATTTGTAGAGTTTACATTGGTTGTATACTCTGGATCTAAAAATACATTGTAATACACTTGCCCGTTTAGTGCAACATCTGTTTTTGCTTTGAATCTGAATGCAGCTTTAATTTCATGGTTTTTAATATCCAACGTTTCGTTTAGTGCATACATTAAGTCATTACTAATTTTAAGTTGATATTCACGCGTCCATGCTTTGTAATATATAGGATTCCAATACGCATCTACCAAGTAGTCATCTTCAAAAACAGTTTCTGGCACATATCGATTTGCAATCGTAATTTCAGGACTATTTAATAGTGCAAAACTTCCTAAAACATCATTATACACAGGGTATTCATACATGGTTTGTAAAATAGGATCTTGAAGTGTTCCTCCATTTAATACTTGTGTAGCGGCAGTTCCGTAAGTTCCTGGTGTATAAAATGTGGGACCACCTTTTACTTGCGAGTCTGAGATGATTCCTTCAAAATGCATTTCGGTAAACGTTACACTTGGTACTTTACTTTTATCTGGTTCTGTTGGTAATGGTACTTTTTCAAAGTTTTGCTCAATGTATGTTTTGGCATCAGAACCCAATACCTTTTTGGCTATTTTTAAGATTTTATCCGTATCTAATTTATCTGCTTTTTTTATAAACGCTCCGTATTTTTCTTTTAGTTTCGTAAACCATTCAAAACCTTGTACAGAACTAATATCTATGGCGCCAGGATTAGAGCCAAGCGTAAATACTGCATATAAGGTATATTTTAATGCTTTTAATACATTTAGATTATGATCTACAATTTTGTTTTGTCTGTTGGCTGCTGCCAGATCTAACTTATACTTTTCATAACGCGCAATATAATCGTCTACTAAGGTTTGTAATCCTTTGTAAATCAATATTCCACCTTTTTCAGCATCGTTGCCAGAAGCATCAAACCCGGAAAGAAATGTCATCGGATCAATTTTTAAATCGTTATCAATCAGATTATCATCTACAGATAAACTTCTACCATGTAAAGTGATGTTTTCTTGTGTAATTTGATTAAAACTAAGTTGCAGCTTTGATGGGTAATAACAAGTACACGGGTCATACGCAATTTGGAAATCAGTTGAAAACCATTGTCGTTGCGAAGTGGTTGCTTTTGCCAATGACTTCATCGTAGTCACTTTTGTATTTTGATCTAATGCCAAATCTTTTCCGCTATATAAACGAGCCAAACCAGTAGCGCCAGAGTTGTCATTATTGAGTACAAAACTCATGACAACTTCTACTGCATCAGGTCCGTCACCGACAAGCTGATCTAATCCGAAATTGGCAAATACCCGGACAACTCCCGAATAGCGATTGTAAAGCACAATATAAGGCAAGGCTTGAAAAGTCTCGTTACTATCTGCAACATCAACATTGTTTGGATAACGCCCAAGATTTACCAATAATAATTCCCAACCATTTTTAGGTGTTGGTCTTGGCGATTGATTGATGTAGTTATAATACGGAATGGAAGGTGCCCAAACATTGTCCATTTCTGGCAAAGGCGTTCCCGACCAAAACATATTTGATAGGTCTAAATCTTCAAGGCTTCCTCCTGCAGTTAATGGAAACCAATTGGTACCATTCAAATAGCGTTCATCGCCAGTTGGGTTCAATAAATCTTTTGGAAGTGCATTATTTGTTGGGTTTTCTGGATCTGTACTTACGTCATTATCACACTGCGCTTGTAGTGAAACAGTTCCCATAAAAAGGATAACACACCAGATGCATATTTTATTAAATATTCTCATAGTTGTGTATTATTTTTTTTCTTCTAATTTCTTTAAACGTGCTTCTAATTGTAAGATGTATAAGGTTAATTCTTCAACTTTTTCAACCATAACACGGTTCATTTCTCCTAAATCGGCTCCATTTGCTGCTACTACTTTTGCAGAAGGTACATTTGGTAAGTGTTTGTTTTGAGCGATATAGCTGCGTAATTCGTCAAATGATAGTAATTCATAATCATTTTCAAATACATAATCAGGGAAAGGATTTAAGGTAGTTACATACTTTCTAGCATATACTTCACCTGTTGGTTTTACCGTAAAGTTTACATCATTTCCATTGGTACTTACTACCTGAATTGCATTTTGTGCATCTTTACGCGCACGAACACTTACACCGTATGCACTTTCTGAACTACTTCTGGTACGAACATATAATCCATTGTCTGATGTAGTTCCAATATTTGTTGAAGCCAAATCGGTGCTCGTAGATGGCGTGTAGTAACTTTGTGATCCCATCCAAATTCGTTGATGATCTCCATGGAATCTCATTCCAACTGCACCTGTAGTAATGGATAAAAGTTTGCGTTCTTGGTTTGTAATGTAAAAGTTTAATTTAGACATTCTAAACATAGCACCATCGCTAGATAAAGCACCTGTTTCTGTATTTGTCATTCCAATTCTGGAAGTTTTTCCTGCATTAAAACTTGCTCCTGCTTTTGCAGATTTTGCATTTTTTCGAATTTCATGTTGCGCTTCTTCCAAGCGAATAATATAATCTGTAATTCCGTGTACTTGAAAATTGAAATTTACATTATTTTGATCGGTTCCTGTACCAATTCCGACATCTCCATTATTGGGATAAGGAAATGTATTATCGGCTTGACTGTAGATAAAGCTACAAGAAATAATTGCTAAAACGGTTAATAAATTTTTTTTCATAATAGTTAAATTTTTTGTGGTTGATTGCACAAATTAATACCAATAATAATCCTTAAAAAAGCGTTGCTAGTGACCTTTTATAAATTATCATAGATAACTTTTAGCGTGATTATTAGGAATAAAAAACACATGATTTTTTAATATGAAAAAGCATTATTTTTCAGTTTAAATAACTGATAATCAAAGTTTAATAAAATTTAAGGAATTGCAGCGGTTTTATAAAAAACGTATTCTTTTTGAATGCTTATAAAAAGGTAACTTTCAAATAATTTAGTAGCACATAAATATCAATTCTCTTTTAGTATATTCGTCAAAAAATAATAATAATGTTAAAAGGAGTTTTATTTGATATGGATGGTGTTATTGTGGATACTGAACCGTTGCACCACAAAGCGTATTACCAAATGTTTGATGAAGTAGGAATCGCAGTTTCTCCAGCATTATATCAGTCGTTTACAGGACAATCAACCATTAATATATGCAAACGCCTGTGCGATCATTTTAAACTGACAAAAGCGCCAGAAACGTTGGTGCAACTTAAACGAAAAAGTTTTAAGCATTTATTTGCGAACGATCCAAGCTTAACATTGATTGATGGCGTATTAGATATCATTAAAGAATACCATGACAGAGAACTAAAACTCGTATTGGCTTCTTCGGCTTCTATGATGACGATTGACAACGTTTTTGAACGTTTTGATTTGAATCAGTACTTCATGGCAAAATTTAGTGGTGCCGATTTACAACAATCCAAACCGCATCCAGAAATTTTTGAAAAAGCAGCGTATGCAACAGGGTATGCGCGTACAAATTGTATGGTCATTGAAGATTCTACCAACGGAATTAAAGCAGCAAATGCGGCAGGAATCTTTTGTGTAGGTTATGACAGTCCTCACTCCAAAAACCAAGATTATAGTACTGCTAATATGGTGATTTCTGATTTTAAGGAGATTCGACATGATATGATTCAGGAAGTGTTTAGGAAATAATGACTAGCTTTCAAGTAGTAATTAAATTCTTCTTTAAAAATCTATAAATAATCTGTTGTGCATTTTGAATTCAAAAGTATAATGAAACGTCAGTTCGAGTGATTTTGAGGTGCGAAAAACGCTATTCTCGATACAAATTTCACTCATTTTCAATCGTAAAACTCACTCGAATTGACGAATTTTATCAAAATGCACAACGGGTTTTTACATTTAAAATTGAACATTTAGCATTCAACATTTTAACTTCGTTATTCGTTATTCGTTATTCGTTTATTCGTTTATTCGTTTATTCGTTTATTCGAAAATAATTTTTAATTTAAAATTCAACATTTAGCATTTAAAATTTTCCAGGCGTCACTTCGAGTGGTTTTTCGCAATGAAATGAAGAAAAATTGTGTCGAGAAGTACTGCGAAACGATTAGTGAATTAAAATATATCTCAATACGCAATACTAAAAACTCAAAACTATTTCTCTGGCGGATACTTCTCAAAAGCCTTTAACAATACTGCTTTGAAATACATTTTGCGTTCTATTGGCGTGGCTTCTTCTTTAAAATAGCCTTCTATAATAGCTTGCCAAAACAATTTATCTTCTCGTACATCTACAAAATCGAGCACAATTTCATGGTTTCGTTTCGCGTTTCCAATAGGCAATCCTATGGTAACTCCGCCACCAACTCCGCGTCCGCCACCACCAACTCCTACGCCAACTCCTCCATTTTGATCGGGTTCGAAAAATGCAGTTTCAACATTTATATAAAAATCGGGCGTAGCCGTTTTCACAAAACCTCGCGATTGCATAATGGAATCCGTCAAACGAAACAAACGCTTATCGTTCAATTCGTTCAAACCAGTTTCTATCTCAGGAAAGAAATTATAGGTTTTATACTTGGCAAAATCTGTACTTCGTTCATAATCATATACTGCTTTTGGTGCGGTACAGGATACAATCAACAGTACAATGCAACTTATTCCGAAATATTTCATAGTATTTCTTTTTTCCTCAAATTCACTACAAGATAGCGATAATTATTCCACAAAAAATCCTGTTTCATGGGAAAAACAGGACTTTTAACTTTATGTTAATTGTATTTTATTTTTTGTCAAATAATGCTTTATGAATAAATCCTGCTACAATTGCACCCAATATTGGAGCTACCCAAAACAACCATGTTTGCGGTAAATAATCTCCGTTAGCAAATAATGCTTGACTTGTAGATCGTGCCGGATTTACCGAAGTATTTGTGATAGGAATACTGATCAAGTGAATCAACGTTAAACACAAACCAATTGCAATTGGAGCAAATCCTTTTGGCGCTCTTTCGTTGGTACTTCCTAAAATTACGAGTAAGAAAAACGCAGTTAGTAAAAATTCGGCAATAAATGCTGACATCATGGAGTAATTATCTGGCGATAAACTATCATATCCGTTAGCGGCAAAACCTCCAACATCTGTAAATCCAGCTTTTCCAGATACAATTAAATACAATGCGCCTGCTGCTAAAACGGCTCCTACAAGCTGAGAAACGATATAGCCAGGCAAATCTTTACCAGAAAACTTTCCTCCTGCCCAAAGTCCAATAGAAACGGCTGGATTAAAATGTCCGCCCGAAATATGTCCAACAGCATACGCCATTGTTAACACAGTTAAACCAAACGCTAATGCTACACCAGCATATCCGATTCCATAGTCTGTAGTTGCGGCAAAAATTGCGCTTCCACAACCTCCAAATACCAGCCAGAATGTTCCAAAAATTTCTGCAAAATACTTCTTCATAATGTATCTATTTTATTGATTAGTGATATCAATATAAAGAAAAAAGCTTCAAAAAGCACATTAACTTACTAACAGTTAATTTATTAAAAAACGATCAGAACACACTTCACCTCTATTTATCACTTACAAGCCTATGATTTTATTTTTTGAAAATTGTTAATATTTAATTTTGAAAATTCGCATTTAGCAATCGCACAAAAAGCCGTATCTTTGCAGGACATTTATTTGAATTTAAAAAAATTCAAAATAAAAAAATAAGCAAATGGAACTTGTATTTATAACAATTGGTTTACTTCTCGTAGGTGTTGCAGGAATTGCAATTAAAATTTGGGCAAAGAAAGACGGAAAGTTTGCAGGAACTTGCGCAAGTCAAAACCCAATGCTAAACAAAGATGGAGACGCTTGTGGATTCTGTGGAAAAACACCCGATCAATTTGAAAACTGTGCCGAACCACAACACCAATAAATAGTTAGCTTCTCTCCTATTTTATGATTCTATATCTTTTGTACGTTTTGGTAGCCGTTGCCGCTATTCAAGTCATTTATTTTTTATTTTTCGGATTGTTCGCTTTTGATAAAAAGAAACGAGATGCAGTTATTGATCTGCCTGTTTCTATTATTGTTTGCGCTAAAAACGAAGCGGAAAATCTCAAAATTCTAATTCCACAACTTTTACAACAAGCGTATAAAAATTACGAAATTGTATTGATTAACGATGCTTCTTCTGATGAAACACAGGAAGTCATAGAACGTTTCCAGAAAGAAAATGACAATATCAAACTTGTAAACGTTGAAAACAATGAAGCCTTTTGGGGAAATAAAAAATATGCACTTACACTCGGAATTAAAGCTGCTACCAATAATTATTTAGTGTTTACGGATGCCGATTGTGTGCCTGCTTCCAGAAGTTGGTTGGCAGAAATTACACAGCATTTTTCAAATACAAAAACAATTATAATTGGCTATGGCGCTTACGCGAGAAAAAAATATTCGTTCTTAAATCTTTTGATACGATTTGAAACGCTAATGGCAGCCGTACAAGCATTTAGTTATGCAAAACTAGGAATTCCGTACACGGCAGTTGGGCGAAATTTAGCCTATCATAGAAACGAGTTTTATAAAGTCAATGGTTTTGTAAATCATATCAAAATTCGTTCTGGCGACGACGATTTGTTCATCAAAGATGCCGCAACTAGCAAAAACACGGCCATTTGTTTTTCTAAAAATAGTTTTACCATTTCGCAACCAAAAACGACCTTTATTTCTTGGTTTCGTCAAAAAAGAAGACACGTTAACACTTCGTCACATTACAAGTTTATTCACAAATTCTTATTAGGTACTTTTTACAGTACACAAGTGCTGTTTTGGGCACTTGCAATCTTTTTAGTATGTACTTCGTTTTGGATGTCAGCGCTGGCTATTATAGGAATTCGTGTACTTATTCAGTATTTTATCATCGGAATTTCAGCAAGTAAACTCAACGAACAAGACACCATATATTTGCTTCCCATTTTGGAGGTCTTTTTAGTTATCATTCATTTTGGTATCTTTATGGCGAACAAGATTTCAAAACCAACGCATTGGAAATAGCAGAAACGATTCTGAAAGCATACATACAAAAGGCTAAATTGGGCAATCAAGTAGCTTTCAATTTTTTACTGAATTCTTTTTGGAATGATGTGTATGGTTTTCAACTGAAACGCGTTCAAAATGAAAATGATGCGGAAGATATTACCATTCAAACCTTCTCGAAAGCTTTTGATAAAATCAATTCATTTGATGAAAACTACAAGTTTAAAACGTGGTTAATCGCGATTTCAAAAAATGTACATATTGATTTTCTTCGCAAGAAAAAAACAATTATTGAGACTACGCAAGAGCAAGAAGAAGAAGTATATCAAATTATTGATGACGGACCAACTCCTGAAGATAAAATTATTACCGAACAAAATTTAGCAAAGCTTTTACGCGACATTAAAAAGCTAAAACCGCATTATCAGGAAATTATCAACTTGCGTTACTTTCAAGAGTTGAGTTACAAAGAAATTTCAGAACAACTACAAGAGCCAATGAATAACGTAAAGGTGAAATTATTGCGTGCAAAAAAGTTATTGGCAGAAATTATTCAAAAACAATGAATTTATCTTTCATTAAAAAACTAGGTCCAGGATTATTATTTGCAGGCGCGGCAATTGGCGTTTCTCATTTAGTAAATTCGACGAAAGTCGGTGCCGAATTCGGTTTCGGGTTGCTTTGGGCTTTGTTATTAGTAAATTTATTCAAATATCCGTTTTTTCAATTTGGACCACGATATGCAGCTGCCACAGGCGAAAGTTTGTTGGATGGTTACAAAAAACTCAGCAAAGGATTATTAATTACGTATTTCATTTTGTCATTTGCAACGATGTTTACCATACAAACTGCCGTCACGATTGTCACTGCAGCTTTGGCGAAACAATTATTTGGATTTGATTTTCCCATGGAAGTTTGGAGTACTATTATCACCTTACTTTGCTTAGGAATTTTGGCAATGGGACGTTATTCCTTTTTGGATAAATTAATGAAAGTCATCATCATTACATTGACAATTAGTACGGTTGTTGCCTTTAGTTCTGCATTAGCTAATGGAAATGAAGCATTAAGTATAGGACAAATTTTCCCAACAGAAAGTGGCGGTATTTTATTATTAATTGTCTTCATGGGATGGATGCCTGCGCCACTTGATATTTCGATTTGGCATTCGCTTTGGGCAATTGAAAAACAGCAAGAAACAGCCGAATTTACGCCAAAAACAGCTTTATTTGATTTCAATTTCGGATACATAGTTACCATTATACTTGGTGTTTGTTTTATGGCATTGGGCGCGTATGTGATGTTTGCTTCGGGAATTGAATTTTCACCAAAAGGAGGTGAATTCGCTTCACAATTGATCGATTTATACACCAAAAATTTAGGAAACGGCGCGTATATTATCATTGCGATTGCCGCGTTTACAACCATGTTTAGTACTACACTGACAACTTTAGATGCTTCTCCAAGAGCAATGGCAAAAACCAGTCAGTTGTTGTTTGGTAAATACATAAAACACAGTTATATATTTTGGATGTTGATTCTCGTTGCAGGAACCATACTTATTCTGACACAGTTTTTAGCCAACATGAGCACCTTAATTTATGTTGCTACGGCACTTTCTTTTATCACTGCGCCTTTTTATGCGATATCAAACTATATTTTAATTACCAGTAAACACACGCCAACAGCATGGCAACCTAAACTCGGATTGCGGATTTTAAGTTGGTTGGGAATTATTTTCTTAACAGGATTTTCGATTTGGTATTTGACGACGATTTAGGTCTTGGAAAAATAGTATTGAGTAATTTCAAAGTACATATTCATTTTCTGTGAGAAACTTTATAAATTCTTACTTCGTTAAATCCACAACAGCGCGAAGCGACCAACAACAAACAACCAATAACTAGCCACTTTTTTTAAGAGATTCTTCGTATCTTTGCACTTCATATTTTCAATGAATAGAAAAGTTGCTATGAGTATAGAAACAAAAGCAAGTGTATTGCCTCCAAAAGGGAAACCGAAATGGCTTCGTGTAAAGCTTCCGACAGGAAAGAAATATACCGAACTTCGTGGATTGGTGGACAAGTATAAATTGAACACAATTTGTACGTCTGGAAGCTGTCCAAATATGGGCGAATGCTGGGGCGAAGGAACAGCCACTTTTATGATTTTAGGAAATGTATGTACACGCTCGTGCGGATTTTGTGGTGTGAAAACTGGACGACCAGAAACAGTTGCTTGGGACGAACCCGAAAAAGTAGCACGTTCTATTAAAATCATGCAGATTAAACACGCCGTATTGACTTCGGTTGATCGTGATGATTTGAAAGATATGGGAAGTATTATTTGGGCAGAAACTGTAAAAGCTGTGCGCCGAATGAATCCGACTACGACATTAGAAACACTGATTCCAGATTTTCAAGGAATTGAACGTCATTTGGATCGTATTGTAGAAGTTTCTCCAGAAGTAGTTTCGCATAATATGGAAACCGTTCGTCGTTTGACGCGTGAAGTGCGAATTCAGGCGAAATATGATCGTAGTTTGGGTGTTTTAAAATATTTGAAAGACCAAGGAATTAACAGAACGAAATCGGGAATTATGCTTGGTTTGGGCGAAAAAGAAGACGAAGTGATTCAGACACTACACGATTTGAGTGAAGCAAATGTGGATGTAGTTACTATTGGACAGTATTTACAACCAAGTAAGAAGCATTTACCTGTAAAACAATTCATTACGCCAGATCAGTTTGATAAATACCGACAAATCGGGTTGGATTTAGGTTTCAGACATGTAGAAAGTGGTGCCTTGGTACGTTCTTCTTATAAAGCGCATAAACATATTGAATAACGAATATAGAATTCTGAATACAGAATTTTGAATTATAAATTGGGCTAGTTGCTTTTTGCTGCTGGCCTTTTCTTTTGATTGAAAAATTGTAAGGCTTTATTGTTCTTTTATTTTCTCACCACGAATTCACGAATTATTTTTTTAACTTTCTTTTTCATCATATACACCAAACGTCACTGCGGACTTCGGCAAACTCAGCATACAAGGAGTTTGCGACGTGGTAGTCTGTTTCTTAATATATTCTGAATTTTATTTAAAACAGATTGCCACACGTTTTTCATTTCGCTACAACTCAATGTAAAACGCTCGCAAAGACGTTTCGGAAAATGTGCGTTTCCAAGTACTTCTCGATACAAATTTGTTTCACAAATTCACTCGAAGTGACGCGTATAGTTTCTAAACCATCTAAGTTTATTTGTCAATTTGAAAATAAAATTTGATACTAAAGTTCACTTATTAAAATACTAAGAGCAAAGCGATCTAAAAGGCGAAGCCGATCTAAAAGTAAAGCGATCCAACAGCGAAGCGAATCTAAATCAACGGAATCTCATTCGGTTCAATGTAATCATTTTGAATGGCATAAATAACCAAACCTGCAATGTTTCTGGCTTCGGTTTTGATGAATAAATTGTTTTTGTGACCTTCTACCGTTCTGGGTGCAATAAAGAGTTTTTCAGCAATTTCTTTGGCGGTTTTTTGGAAACAAATCAGTTTTAAGACTTCTACTTCTCTTTCGGTAAGTTTGTTTTTTTCTATGATGGTTGGCTTTGGACTTTTGTGCGATATTTGTTCCCGCAAAACACCTAATTGATCGTCCATAAAGTAAAATCCTTTGTCATAGATTTCTTTGATGATTTCCAAGAGTTGCACAGGAGAAATTCCCTTAGGAAGAAACGCCGAAACACCCGTTTTTAACATGAAGCCCATAAACGAACGCTTGTAATGCGACGTCATTAGAATCACTTTGATACTCGGATAGTTTTGCTTGAGGAATTCTGTTACCTCAACGCCGTTCATTCCTGCCATGTTTAAATCTAGAATTAGAATATCAGGCAACGCGCTGTCAGTAGCTAGTTTTTCCATTAAAGATTCGCCACTGTTTGCAGTATAACACACTTCGATATCTTTTTGATTTCCTAAAAAATCTTTGAGTAACGATACTATTAATGCATCATCGTCTACTAAAGCAATTGTGATTGTATCTTCCATCGTTTTTTAGTTTTTGAATAGAAATAGGTTTGAAGTTCCTTTTCCTAGTTTTGATTTTACTTTGTAATTTCCTTTTAAGAATTGTACGCGTGTTTCTATATTTTTGGTACCTAAACCTTTGCTGTTTTTTTCTATATCGTATCCTTTTCCATTATCACTGATACGCAACGCCATGTAATTTTTTGTTTGCTTTAAGTGCAAATTCATTTGTGTGGCTTCTGCATGTTTTATAATGTTAGTGATTATTTCTTGAATGAGTCGCGTAATTTGTACTTTAAATTCTTCGGTGTCGTTCACTTCGGCTCTAATATCGTACGTTGTGTTTACTAATACATGTTGTTCCCACGGATCTAGTAATTCTTTGATGAGATCGGGAAGCTTTGTAAATTCGACCAACGGCGGACTTAAATCATGTGAGATTCTACGCGCAATGGCAATACTTTCATGCAACGCGTCAATCGTTTTTTGATCTTGCTGTGTAATTTCTTGCTGCATTTTTATGACGGTTAACTTTCCAATTAGTCCATCATGAATGTCTGCCGCAATGCGATGGCGTTCTATTTCTTGTGTTTTTATGGTGGTTTCGAGTAGATTTTTTTGGTAATCTAACTGCGCTGCTGCTTCTTTTTCTTTCGCCTTAATTATTTTCTTGAATATAGCACGTATCAAAAAAATAATCACTGTCAACAAGACAATGACAAACAATGCCGCAATTGTAATCCAAAGGATTATTGTTTCAGGTTTCTGCCACGTTTCCATATAAAATAAGTTAAGTATATATAAAATAAAATCATGAAGAATATATTTCCAATCAAAATATATCCTGTAAGTTGTATGTCCGTGTTGACTAAGAAATTTAATGGAAGAAAGACCAAAAATTGCAAGGAAAAGAAACATAAAATCGCGCTATTCAACACAAAGTAATCACTTTCGTTTTTGAATAATGTTTTTTCATCACGAATCAATTCAAAGAAAAATAATAATGCCATTCCAACAATTAGCAATGGTCCTAACGCTTTTGCATACGGTTGAAATAAGCTTACATCATTCGTATTGATATAAATGGACTCAATGATTGTGTACAAAATTCCGAGAATGAATAGGCAAACGACAAGCTTTTTCTTTTGGGTTAAATTGTAATATAGTTTCAGAAAGATAAAAAGTTCTAACAAAGTTAACGCGAACAGTACAATCAAATTATTGCTAAATAATTCTTCTAAAAGTCTTCCAGTCAGATCAATTAGTAAACTTCCCAATAAAAAATACCACAATAATTTTGCGACGTTTGTTAAACGTTTGTAATGATACAAGCCCACACTCGTACCTACAAGAAGTACGAATGGGGAAACTCGTGTTATTATTTCTGAAAATGTATTAAAATCCATTATTGAATTCCTATTATATCTTTTTAGAAGTTTTGCAATATTCCAAAGTTAGATTCATTAGTTGAAGGCAATCCTGCTTGTCCAAATGGAGGAACTAATCGTGCTAAATCTCTAAGAGAAACGCCATTTTCAGTTTCTTGAAGATTTAAAAATTTCTTACTTGTAGTGTTGAGAATTACTAAGTCTAACACATAATTTTTACCGTTTTCAGGAGCTGGTTTTAAGGCTAAAAAACATTCATGTCCGTGCAAAGGTTCAAAATCACTCACATCAATATCAAATGCAGCCAATACAAAACCTTCACCTTCCGGGAATTTAGAATCAAGCCAGCTTTGTCTATGAGCTGCAATATTCCAATTATTAATACTTTCAATAAGTAATTTCTCAGCAGGATTCGGATTTTCAATATTATACGCAAAAGGTTTCTCGGTAAAATTAATTGGCACCAACTTTGAATCGATAAGTTGCGGTAGCGTCTTCGCTCCTTGACCTTGTTCTATACTATAATTATGATATTCTGCTTTTAAAGTATTCTCATAATCACATACACTTGGCACTCCATAAAAAGATATTCCACCAGATTGTTCAAGTGGCGTAGATTTCCCTATGTAAATATGAAGTCTGTTGTACATTGGACTTATTAATCCCACTTTTAAGTGAAAGCTATTCCCTGTCAAAAGTGAATTTGCTACCGATGTCTGATTTTTTCGGCAATTTCCCCAGTTTTCAATACATTGTAATGGGGTTAATGAGATTGGATTTTTTGGTTCCATAATGATTAAGGTTTAAAAATTGCATTTGTTTTAGGCAATCTAGAGGTTAATAATATCGCTTAAAATACATCAAAAAAATATAACGCAGTGGTTCAATTTTTTTGACATGAGTAAATATCTAAAAAACAACACAATGCCTTCTGCGTAATTTTACGCAATTATTCCAAATGGTAAAAATTACATACGTTGAAAACTAGCGGATAATTCAGTCAAAAAAGTGTAAATTTGAAACGTTTTAAAATGAACGCACATGATTAGAATTGCCATTAATGGTTTTGGTCGAATTGGACGCAACTTGTTTCGCTTATTGATCAATCATCCAACTATTGAAGTCGTTGCTATTAATGATTTAGCAGATACACGCACTCTCAGTCATTTACTTAAATACGATAGCATTCATGGTGTATTGCCAAATAAAGTTGGACATACTGATACTGAAATTTTGGTAGATGAAAATGTGTTTCCTGTAACGAATGTTTCAGACATTACAGCACTTAATTGGACACCATATAATGTAGATTTTGTTGTAGAAGCTACGGGAAAGTTTAAAACAAGTACACTTTTAGAACATCATATCACAAACGGAGCAAAAAAAGTGATTTTATCTGTTCCGCCACAAGATGATGCTATTAAAATGGTCGTTTTAGGTGTAAATGAACAAATTTTAGACGGTTCAGAAACGATTGTATCAAACGCTTCATGTACTACCAATAATGCGGCTCCAATGATACAAGTTATCAATGAACTCTGCGGTATTGAACAAGCGTATATTACAACGATTCACTCCTATACAACCGACCAAAGTTTACACGATCAGCCACATCGCGATTTGCGTCGTGCGCGTGGTGCTAGCCAAAGTATTGTTCCTACAACTACGGGAGCTGCCAAAGCATTGACAAAAATATTTCCGGAACTTTCGGAGGTTATTGGTGGTTGCGGAATTCGCGTTCCTGTACCAGATGGCTCTCTGACAGATATTACATTCAATGTAAAAAAAGAAACCTCTATCGAAGAAATTAATTTAGCATTTAAAAAAGCGTCCGAAACCAACTTAAAAGGAATTCTTTCATATACTGAAGACCCTATTGTTTCTGTGGATGTCATAGACAATCCATATTCGTGTACGTTCGATTCTTTAATGACTTCTGTTATCGGAAAAATGGTGAAAGTTGTCGGTTGGTATGACAATGAAATCGGTTATTCCCACAGAATAATTGATTTAATGCTATATATTTCAAATAAATAAGTATTTTTGAATAAATTCATCACTTCATGGTGTGTAGCGTAAAACACATTTTATATTTCTGGTTTGCTTTATTCTCTGTATTGTCCCTAGCCCAATCAAATGAAAATTATAAGGACAGCATAGAGCAGGCTTTTGTTGATGTATACGAATACAAAAAGAAAGCTAAAATGAACAGCGCTATTGAGAAGCTGACTTACATTTTAGATTTATCTGACTCCATTCAAGATCAAAAAAGTATTGCACGCGCTTACATGTTACGTGCCGAGATAAGTATTGAAGAAAACTACAATAGATTCAATCCTACCGATATAGAAAGCTATTTAAAACGCGCCGAAGAAATTCAGAAAGAAATTAATGATTCCCTCGGACTTGGTTATAATTACATATTAAAAGCGCTTTCTGCAACGCGAAGTACTTCGTTTAGCAATGCAGAAAAGCATTTTACGAAAGCTAAAGAATTTTTTGATCAATACGAATCAACAGTTAATATTAATAAATTAAAATATTACAGAGGTTTATTTTACTTGAGTCAAGGAATAAATAAACGTGCTATTGAACGGTTTGAGAATTCGTTACCGATCGATGATCCGTATCAGCCAAACTATTTACGCGCCAAAGTACATCTCAATCTAGCGAAAGCGTATAAAAACACACAACAATACGAAGATGCCAAACTGAATGCAGAAACTGCCTTTAAAATTGCTGATTCGTATAAATTTCCATTGCTAAAACTGCAAAGTTCAAAAATTATCAGTGATACGTACGAGAAATTAAATGATGTTGAGAATGCCTATACATACCAAAGTATTTATGTGAAGTTAAAAGATTCTATTTTTGATGAAGCTAGTTTGGAAAGTGCTGCAAAAGCCAATGCATTTTTTGACAATGAATTCCAAAAACGTCATATTAAAGAGTTGAAGCGTCGTTATGAAAATTCAAATCAAGTAGGAAAACGAAATAAATTAACCTCGATATTAAGTTCGGCATTGCTTATTATTATTTCTTTACTAACGATTTCTCTCTACAGAAATAATCAAATTAAAGTAAAAACAAATAATTTATTACTTAAGAAAAACTCCGAATTGCAACTGGCAAAAGATAATGCCGAAAAAGCAATGAAAGCCAAAGCACAATTCTTATCAACGGTAACACACGAACTCCGAACGCCATTATATGCGGTAACAGGTTTGACGCATTTACTGATGGAAGAAAATCCTAGCGAGAGCCAAAAAGAACACTTAAAATCGTTGAAGTTTTCGGGAGATTACTTATTGACGTTTATCAATGATATATTACAAGTAAATAAAATAGAAGCTAGAAAATTGGCGATTGAAAAAGCACCGCTGAACCTTAAAAAAGTGTTGAGTGATGTGGTAAATTCGCTTACGCAAACTTCTAAAGAGAATAATAATAAAATCAATTTGAATATTGATGAAGGGATTCCTGAGAACTTAGTTGGTGATTATTTAAAAATGTCTCAAGTATTCATCAACTTAATTAGTAATGCGCTAAAATTCACCAAAGATGGTGTTGTAGAAATTTCTGCGAAAATCTTGGAAGAAGACGATGCGGAACAACATATTGAATTTGCTATAAAGGACAATGGAATTGGGATTTCGCAAGCAATGCAAGAGAATATTTTTGATAGCTTCTCGCAAGGTTCGGTACAAATTAACCGAAAATATGGTGGTACAGGTTTAGGATTAACCATTGTAAAAAGTTTGTTGGAATTATTGGGAAGTGACATTCAATTAGAGAGTAAACTTGGTCAAGGTTCTACATTTCGTTTTGCGTTGGTGTTAGATAAACTTGCGCTAGAAGAAACAAATATTGATGTTGTAGCACAAGAAAAAACCGATCTAAAAAGCAGAAAATTCAAAGTATTACTGGTAGAAGACAACAAAATTAACCAAGTAATTACGAAGAAGATTATTGCCAAACAAAATATGACTTGCGATATTGCAGATGATGGATATCAAGCAATTGATTATGCGCGTAGCAACCGTTATGACTTTATTTTGATGGATATTCACATGCCAGGTATTAGCGGAATTGAAGCGACAAAGGAAATTAGAAAGTTTGATGTTTCTACTCCAATTATTGCCCTAACTGCGATTTCATTAGACGATAATAAAGGGGATTTTATAAAAGATGGTTTTAACGAAGTTATTTCAAAACCATTTGATCCAGAAGTTTTCTATCAGAAAATCTCTCATATTCTTACCTAAAAGAATCTTGTACAATTACACAAAACTAATTCATTAACAAATATTTAGTATTCAAAAAGTGATCTATTTTATTTTTTGGCACGCGGTTTGTTATTTATTAATTGAAATCAAAAGAAGCGATCACGCTTTGTTTTCATTTCATATAAATTTTGGATTGGTTAGTTAAAGAACAAGGCGAGTTAGTTACTCGCCTTTTTTTTGTGATTTGATTTAAAGTTTTAAATAGTATAAACCCAGTATTTACGAAGTGTTTAGTTCTTTTAAAGCACAATTTTATGCGGATATTTGAGTTAATTAAAAAAAATGAATACGAAAATGAATACGATTTGAAGAAATTAAAGCAGTTTTCTGAACCTAAAATCTATACAGGCAACGACGACCTTTCAAAGCGATGGTATGTCTATTTTTCGTATCGAAATTCAACAACAGGAAAACTAGAAAGACAAGCGCCTATTTATGGAGAAGCAAATAAATTGAAGACAAAAACCGATCGGTTGGCTTATTTAGCAACTATACGCAAAGTGCTACATCAAATGCTAAAAAAAGGATACAGTCCTTTTGAAGATGCTCAAATAACTGACCAACGATTAATTGAACAAGCAGAAGCTACAAAAAAACAAACTGCAAAGCGACGTGTAGAAAGTCAGAGTCAGACTTACACCGTGAAACAAGCAATGGAATTTGCACTTTCTCAAAAACAACCGAGTTGGACTAAGAAAACAGCTTCTACCTTTACAGGACACTACAAAAAGTTCATGGAATGGCTTAAACAAAGTAATTTGTTAGACCTTGACATCAATGACTTGAAAAAACGAGATGTTAGTTTATTTCTGAACACACTTAAAAAGACGCAAACCAAGAAACAAAAATTAGCCAATATCCAACCCGATCTAGTTGCTCCTAAAACAAGAAACAATTGCAAGGCAACTTTATCAATTCTATTTACGCAATTAATGGATGATGAGATCATCACTCATAATTATGTTGAGAAAATCAAGAACGTTAAAAGTAAACCGAAAAAGAACAAA
>NZ_JBGCDL010000172.1:0-3908 GCF_045105435.1 Kordia sp.
GTCTAACCAGCACTCGACACAATATACTTCTTAGGTGTAGTTCCGTATTTCTTTTTAAACGCAGCAATAAAATGACTTGCCGTGCTGTAGCCAACTTTATGTCCAACTTCGTTTACGTTGTAACTTCCAGATTCTAATAACTTACGCGCATATTCCATCTTATAATCAAACAAAAAGCTAAAAACCGAATCGCCATAAATTTGTTTAAAACCTTCTTTCAGTTTCTTAATATTCAAACCAACTTCATTTGCCAACTCTTGCAAACTTGGCGGCTCTGCCATATTTGCGATGACAATATCTTTTGCTCTGCGAATTTTCAAAACATTATCTTCATCTACCAAAAACGGACATTGCTCAATATCAGCATCTTCACTTCTATTAAAATACAGACTCAACAATTCGTAAGCTTTCCCTTTTAAGTACAACTTCTTAATTGATGGATGCATGTTATTATTCAACATCTGATTCAACACAACAGCCATCATTGGCGTTATCTTTTTATTATCGTAATACTTTTTATCTTTCTTTTCAGCGTCTAAAAAATGTATATAATTGGCTTCTGTAGAAAATAACGAATGAAACTTCTTAATAGGAATCAACACAGAAATCAGCCAGGTTTTCGATTGTATATCTACGTTTATAGGCAAATCGGTTTGCGGATTGTACAACAGCAAAGCATGTTCGTCCAAAACATCAAAAGAATAGCGTCCGTTATTAAAATTAAACTTACATTCACCCTTTATACAAAAATGAAACTGAATAAAACTACTGTCAATTTCACGTATAAGCTGTTGAGTATCATTGCTATCATTTTGAAGCTTCAAAATATAAAAGCCATCTTCAACTTGAGTCTCTTTCAAAGTACCTTGAGCGTTATTTTTTTCCTCCATAAGTAGAAATACCTGTTTTGTTCTTATTTAGAATCATTCTACGGTAGATGCCCTAAAAAGCCCTATTTTGCAGTAAAATTACAACATTCCGTAAGTTTTTTATAAGAAAATCATCTAAAAAACTTATAGCGATATAAAAAGTCCTTTGAGCGTTATTTTTATTTCACGTTGAATGATACTTTTGTTAACGATTTTGAATTCTTATGAAGCAATATAACATATCAAAACATAATTCTTTTTACTGTGTTGGGCTAAGCTACCAAAAAGCGGAAGCACACACACGTGGAAAATTTAGTTTGTCTGATACAGCTCAAGCTTCTATCCTTGAAACAACAAAGGTTGAAAATATTGGAGATGGCGCATTGATCATTTCTACCTGCAACCGAACTGAAATTTACGGTTTTGCTTCGCATCCTTGCCAATTTATCAAGTTACTTTGTGATTACTCTAACGGAACCGCAGAAGAATTTCAAGATGTCGCTTATATTTATAAGAATAACGACGCCATAAATCACTTATTCAAAGTTGGTACAGGATTAGACAGTCAGATTTTAGGAGATTTTGAAATCATCTCACAATTAAAGAAAGGTTTTAAAGCTTCTCAAAAAGTTGGATTGATTAATGGCTTTATGGAACGTTTAGTAAATGCTGTAATTACGGCTAGCAAACGTATCAAAAATGAAACTGAAATCTCTTCAGGTGCAACTTCAGTAGCATTTGCTTCCGTACAATACATTCTAAAAAATGTAGCAAACGTTTCTGAAAAGAACATTTTACTATTTGGAACGGGTAAAATTGGTAGAAACACCTGTGAAAACTTGGTAAAACATACCAAAAACAATCACATTACACTTATCAATAGAACGAAAGACAAAGCCGAGAAAATTGCAGGAAAGTTCAATTTAACTGTAAAAGATTATTCAGCACTTTCTGAAGAAATTCAAAAAACAGACGTATTAATTGTGGCTACAGGCGCAGAACGCCCAACGGTTTCTAAAGAAGATATTCATACAAATAAGGAATTATTAATCTTAGATTTATCAATTCCTGAAAATGTATCGCGAAATGTAACTGAGTTAGACAATGTAACTTTAGTTCATTTAGATGCTTTATCGCAAATTACAGATGAAACATTAGAACGTAGAAAAGCACAAATCCCGAAAGCAGAAGCGATCATCGACGAAGTGAAAACAGAATTCACCGCTTGGCTAGAAACGCGCAAATTTGCTCCAACAATCAAAGCGTTAAAACAAAAATTGACAGCAATCAAAAATGCTGAATTGGACTTTCAACGTAAAAAAATAAGTGATTTCGACGAATCTCAAGCTGAGATCATTACGAATAGAATCATTCAAAAAATAACTACACAATTTGCCAATCATCTTAAAGATGAAAGCACAACTTCAGAAGAAAGTGTAGCACTAATACAAAAAGTATTTCAATTGGAAAACAACTCACTATGAGTAAACGCATCAGAATCGGGACTAGAGATAGTGAACTCGCATTGTGGCAAGCTAAAGTAGTACAAGATCAGTTAGAACATCTTGGTCACAAAACCGAATTAGTTCCCATTAAATCTACAGGCGATTTAGTCTTAGACAAGCCACTATACGAACTCGGAATTACAGGAATTTTCACAAGAACACTCGATATTGCCATGCTCAATAATGACATCGATATTGCAGTACATTCTTTAAAAGATGTTCCTACGCTATTGCCAAAAGGTATTGTACAAGCAGCCGTTTTAAAACGTGGAAATGTCCGTGACACACTTGTTTTTAAGAAAAACGAAGAGTTTCTATCGGAACGTGACGCAGTTATTGCGACCGGAAGTTTGCGCCGAAAAGCACAATGGCTTCACCGATATCCAACACATACCATTGAAGATTTACGTGGAAATGTAAACACGCGTTTGCAAAAACTAGAAGACACCGAACATTGGAATGGTGCTATTTTTGCTGCCGCTGGATTGGGACGAATTGGCTTACGACCAGAAGATGCTGTAAATCTTGAATGGATGGTTCCTGCGCCTGCACAAGGAGCAATTATGATTACAGCTTTGGAAGAAGATTCAGAAATTCGTGCCATTTGTGCTGAAATTAATCATGAAGAAACAGAAATTTGTACTTCGATAGAACGCAAATTTCTAAACCTACTAGAAGGTGGTTGTACAGCGCCAATTGGTGCCATTGCATACATAAAAGAAGAAGTGGTTACGCTTGAAGGTGTCTTACTAAGTACTGATGGAACAAAACGAATTTACGTAACACGTTACGAAAAACTTGGTGAACATCAAGAACTTGCAAAATACTGTTCCGATTTTATCATTGAACGCGGCGGAAAACGCTTAATGGATGATATTAAACAATCTGGAAAGCAAACCAATGTGTATTCTACCAAACTATTGACAGAAGCACAACGTCAACTATTTAATGAAAAAGTGATTTCGGAAAGTAGCGATTTCATTAAAATCAGCTTTAATAGAATCAAGCCACAAATAGTTCGAAAACCAATCAAAAATGTGGTGATTACGAGTAAAAATGCAGTAGAAGCATTGGTGCAAAACTTTTCAGCAGAAGAATTACAATTTACAAATATTTACTGCGTAGGACGAAGAACAAAAAAGCTCATTGAGCAAAAAATTGGTTCGGTAACCAAATCGGCACGAAACGCAAAATTACTAGCAGAACACTTAGTTGACTATATTGAAGGAACTTCGGTAACGTATTTTTGCAGCGATATCCGTTTGGATGCTTTGCCAAGAATTTTGGAAGAAAACCACATAGAAGTTACAGAAGTACACGCGTACAAAACCATGTTAGATGCTGAAAAATTGCAAGATGGAATAGAAGGTGTGCTATTTTACAGTCCATCAACCGTAAAAAGTTACATATCGGCAAATAAAGCCAAAGGAATTGCATTTTGCATTGGAGAAACCACAGCAAAAGAAGCGTCACAATATTTTGAAGATGTTCGTATTGCCAAAGTCCCAACGGTTGAAAGTGTGATTGAGTTGGT
>NZ_JBGCDL010000173.1:0-7716 GCF_045105435.1 Kordia sp.
TAAGTAAAACAATTTAAAATAATAACACACTTAGAAATCCTGATACATCTATCAGGATTTTTTTATGGTTTTACGGAAAACCGCACAAATCAATATCGTAACTACCTTATTTTTATTGAAATATACGTATAACTACGTATAAATCTTTGTAAAGTATTTCTTAATTTTATAAATTGAAAGCTATTATATAAAATTTGTGATATCCGGATTTATTTATGGGATATGAAGTGTAGATAGTTTTATATAACGAGTTGTAGGCAATATCGCTACCACTTTGGAAATTAATTACTAAATTTAAACAATGGAACTTATGAAAAACCCAAGAAAACTGCTCAAATCTCGAATTCTAATTCTTACAATCGCTTTATTTGCTGTCGCATGTAACAAAGACGATGAATTAAAAAATGATGAAGCAAGTCTACCAAAAATTGACCTTCCGGTAAATTCACAAAAAATTGACTTTATCAATTCCAAACATTATGGTAAACTTTCTGAACAAATTAATTCCATTAGCAAAAAACTAAATAAAAATAACACACAATCAAAAGATATAACCGAGGATTTAATTATTGTTCTCGAAGATGTTCTTTATACAGAATACGATAGTACACATACATATACTTTTAAAATTTTAAGAGAACAGCCTTTGGCTTATGTCGAAAACTTAGTACTGCATTACAACAATAATAGTCAGGACTACGATGAATATTTAGTGCAATACAATATTACAGCTGATGAATTTGTAGAATTAAGCAATAACGGACAATTACAGAGTTCCGAAAATGTAACCATAACGACTTTAGAACAAGGTTTTTTTGAGTCAAATACATTAAGTAAAACTTGTCAGCGTGTATGCGAGACAATATATGTTGATTGTTCCTCAGGAGCACATAATGCAGGTAATATAGACCAATGGACAAACTGTACCGAAGGGAATAATGGCGGTACACTTCCGCGAGCATACCAATCCTGTACTTCGTCTTGCCCAACTATTGATGCTGGAGATTCTGGTGGAGGTGGCGGAACCGGCTCAGGTTCTGGTAGTGGCGGAACAGGAAGTGGAAATGTAATCACAAATCCAAATGCAAATGAGCCTTGCGTAACAGGTCGAGGCACAACAGGTATTTCAGGTAACGATGGTTGTATTACAACAGTTGATGATGAGGCAAGAAATCAATTATTTGATAGATTAGCAACTTATATGACAAGCCAAGACCAAGCGGATTGGGTTGTGCTTGATGCTGATATTGAAAGTGTAAATGCACTAAACAATTATTTAGACCAAAGTACTGTATTCAACTCAAGTAATTATAATAATTCGGCTATTGAGTTGATAAACTTTCACATGGAGTCCGACTGGAAGGAGCTATTGAGACAAGCTGTTGCAAATGGAATAACTTCTTCTGCTGAACTTACCCACAAAATTTACAAAAAACTCTCTCAGATAACTGATCAATATCCTTCTTCCATTGGGTATATTAATTCTGTTGTTGATGAATTTAAAGATATTGCAGACGAAGTTTTTGATACTAACCCACAAACGTTAGATTGGACAGATTTATTTGGCATTTGGTTATTTGAGTTAGGAACTTACCCAGCAATTAATGGAACAGAAACTATTACTTTTGATGGCGACGATACAACTACTGAAAGTTTAAAACAACAAGAAGGAGTTACATTAGCAAGACAGGATGCTATTGATAAGATTAATAACAACAATATTACTATACCTGTTAACAGAGGCTGGACATACGGTCAAGGCCAGTTTTACGACGGTATGATAAATGGAAATATTGCCACCTCATTTTTAGGTTCTTATAATACTAACGTTGTAATAGCTCAAAATCCTAATGGAACCCATACATTAACTTTCACAGTTTCTAACCCATCTACTTGGGATTCTGCAACACGATTAAGAATTGACAATGATGGAGATGGAAATCATGATGGAATATTTCCTAATAAAGAAAGAGATACAGGGATTAAAATAGGAGGAAGTATAAATCAAACATGGACATGGACAGAAACATTATAATATCAAGAAAATTTAAGATTTACACACTCTTTTTTATCACTTGTATTAATTTAAGTTGTTTGAAAGAAGAAAAATCACCATATCCATATTTAATGGAAGTCAACCCTTTAAGACAAGAAATAGGTTTAAGAGTAATTGATTCAACATTTATTTATTATGGATACAATAGTAAAAGTACTTTTATTAAAAGAAAAAAAATATATGGTAATTTTTACGTAGGATTGAAAAATGAATATCGCAAAACAAAAAAAGAACCTTCATTTTTTGAGAAATATATTAAATTAGATAAAAATACTGGAAAACCACAATATGAGGAAGATAGATATAAAAATGGATCATATAAATATGGCTTCAATGAAGGTGGAGATATACTTGAATCATTAAGTTTTAGATATGTTTTTGAGGATTACAAATACTATGATTTTGAAACTAAAGATAGTATTCCCATATCTAAGGGTTGGAAATATATTTATGAATATCCAATTGTAATAAAAGGAATGACTTCAAACAGACCTGAAAAAGATAAAAATGGCTATTGGGAAAGAAAAACCGAACAACTAAGTAAAAAGCAAGCCGATAGCATTTTGAAATCTTGGAACTTGAAAAGATTAAACTATTGATATTGGAATAATAATACTGCCTACAACACGGTATATAAGAAATAGCAGTTAAGGGCTAAACATTAGTTTTGTTCTTTTCTGCTATCTTTGTTTATAATCTGAAAAGTAATTGTATTTTAATCTGCTACTTCTCATATACGGAGACGTTGTACGCAAGCTGAAAAATGAGTAAAACGATAAACGAAATAGTAAGCCGATTAAAGAAATATCCAGAAGCGGAATATGAAATAAATGCGGAATCAATAACTGTGAATCCGAAAAGCGAAAACGGATTTCCAGTTTCTCTGACTGATAATGGAAATGGAAATTTCACTGTTGCGTTTGACTTTTGGCACGAGGAATTTGATAATGAAAATGATGCTCTGAATTGCTTTGCATTTGGACTCTCTAAAGATTGTCGACTGAAGTTGACAAAAAAAGGAAATAGACCAATAAAATGGACAGTTGAATCGAATGAAAACGGAATCTGGAAAGAGGACAGTACAACAGGACTAATAAACTTGACTTTTTGGAAAAAAACGGAATATGAATTTTTGCAAAACGATTTAATAAAAAGTATTGCGGAATAAAAAGCCAGCGTACAACAACGTGTATAATTAATGGCTGGTTTGAGCTTGCTTACGAAAATCCTCGCGGATTTTCTATTCGGTTTTTATTTGCTAAATTAGTTGCTTAAACACGCCACTAATCATACACAAAACCGTTGCCATTAATTAAAAAAACGAACAGATTGTTTAAGAAAAAACACACAATATCCCAATATACTTCTGTAAGTAACAAAATTTCAGATAAGACAAATAGAATTATATCGAAAGATATTGAAAAATTAAAACTATCTGAATATTCACATCTTTTGAGAGAAAATATAGCTATTCAATTCTGTTTGAGCATAATAATTGAGAGAATTAAAAATATAAAAATAGACTTTGAATTTATTTTCAACAATAATGAATCTGAAGACCAAAGAGAAGTTTTGAGAGAGCTTGTTTTGGTCGATTTTTATTTTTGGGAAAATAATCCTAAAGCTTATAAGAAGCTGAAAGATATTTTATCTGAAAATATATCAGCATTAAAATTACCTAATTTTATATCTGAACGTTTCCTGAATTACAAATTGAACGAATTGGTATGGAATGAGAAATCTATAAGCAAATTTAATGCATATATGAATGACACAAGAATGGGAGTTTGGTGTGCTTATAATATGGTTATTTCCTTGAAAAGAGCAATACTAAATGAAACATACATAAATTTTGAAATAAATGGTAAAAAAGAAACAATCAAAACGCTGAAAGATTTTGAAAAAAACATATTGAAAAGTATCGAAATAAATAATGAATTGAAAATGTTGCTTGAAAAGGAAAAAACTAATGGCAACACCGTGTATAATTAATGGCTGGTTCTCGCCTACTTACGAAAATCCTCGCGGATTTTCTATTCAGTTTTTATTTGCTAAATTAGGTGCTTAAACACGCCACTAATCATACACAACAACGTTGGGCACAATATGAACGAACATCGAATGAAATACATAATTATCGGGATTTTATTTATCTCAACTTCTGTTTTTGGACAGGAGTTCAATTTTGACATTCATAATACTTCACTCGCTGAATATTTAAAAATGGAAGAAAATTTGGGAAGCGAAAAAATTCCGACAACCTCAAATCACGTTTCCTTTGGTGGAAATGCACAACCAATTAAATATTTAAGAAAAGAGAAAGTAATTCCTGATTTAACTTCTTTCTACTTTTTCAAAAAAGCGGATTCAGCAATGTCCTATGTTCTCTACGAATGGGACGTTTCGAATTTTGAGAAACAAGACAATAACCAAAAATCAAAGAAGTTTCAAAAAGCCTTAATTACAAAATACAAAGGACTTAAAAAAGAAATTTCAAATGAGTTCGGACAACCAGAAGTAAAGAAGAATTATTCGAATATAAGCCGACTTGATTCTATAAACACTTTTGTAGAAAGCTCAACTTGGAAACCTAATGACAGTACCGAAATTGAAATGTATGCAACTGTTTCTAACTATTATGAGAAAAGAGGCGCAAGCACAATAAATCCAGTTCATCGAATACGACTTTACATCAGAAATCAAGCAAAGGAAAAAGAAAAAGTAATCCCAAAACTTGACGAGAAAAAGTTGGCTGAATTGGAAAAAATAAAGACTGACTTTTTTACTGCTTTAAAATCCAAAGATTTACCAAAATCAAAAGAGTTTTTATCGGACTTAATACTTGAAAAAGTTACTGACGAACAAATTAATATGCTGATTGACAATATCAATTTTGATAAACAAACGGAATTGATTTACAGCGGAGTTCAAATGGGATTTGACGGAAGTATGTTCACACTACTTCAGTATAAATATTCGGACGACAATTCAAGTCCGCCAAGTGAAATGATAAAATTGATTTTTGACGATAAAGACAAAGTTGTAGGAATACAACCGATTAAAATGCAAAGTAAATTAACCGATTAAAAAAATACTGTGCCCAACAATGGCTATAAGTAATTGCTTGTTCTCGCCTACTTCTGAAAATCCTCGCGGATTTTCAGCTTGGTTCGTACTTGCAAAGTTACGTGCTAAATCACGCAACTACTCATAGCCGAGACCGTTGGCAATAATTTCAAGAAATGCTATTAATTAAAGAATTTGAATACTTACTATCAAAATCTGAATCTTCAACTTTAGATTTCAAAAGAGAATTATACGATTTTGAAAATGACCGAACATCAAATAGTACAGCTAAATTTGTTAAAGACATAATTTCATTTTCAAACACTATTAGAAATGAATCTGCCTATATTATTTTTGGAATTGGAGAAAGTGATGATAAAATAGAATTAAATGGAATTAGTAAAAGCATAGACGACTCTATTCTTCAAGAAAAAGCAAAAAGCTCAATATTTCCAAGCCCAGAATTTGCTTATTATACTTTACAACTAGACAATAAGAATTTTGGAATTATTGAAATCCCAATAAAAAAACATGAACTACCTCTATCTGCAACTAAAAAACTAAAAGGTCTCGAAGTTGGGAAAATATATTATAGAAATGGCTCATCAAATACAGAAGCTAACGGAATGGATGCTATTAGAATTAATGATTGGTTTAGAAGCCTTCCTGGTAGTCTAGACTATAATTCTATAAACGATGAAGTATCTGGATTCATAACAAGACTTGCTGGTAAAAACGAAAAATTATCAGTTATTATGTCTGAACTTATGGCATTAGGAAAAAAGCATAACCTAACTGAACTAACTACTTTTTGTTCTGCTCAATTCAAGGACATGAATTCAGAAATGGAAGAACATCATAAATACAGAGTAAAAAAAGTTTTCGGTTCTATGCTAAAAGCAGAATTTAATCCAAATCCATACACAACTATAACGCAAGATAAACTTAAAGCTGAATTAAACGAAAACAAAGATTTTTACAGAGTTAGTTTATTTTTTCATCAAACTCTGATTGAAATTGAAAATAATATTAGTCGTATAACAAGAACTTCTGGTGTTTCTATTGCAGTCTTAACAACTAACACTAATAACTTTTTAGAAATGGACAAAGATTATCCATTCTATTTATATTTATTAGAAGATGATTACGAAACTATTTATAGCACAATTAGACAGAAAACAATAGATTTACTAATGGACATATAAACTATTGCCAACAACGTGTATATTTAATTGCTTGGTTATTGCCTACTTGGAAATTCCTTCGGAATTTCCTCTGGTTCGTTTTTGTTTACTAACTTAGTCCTAGCCAACGCAACTAACCATACACGAACACGTTGGCAGTAATTTGAGAAACCACTTTACTCAGCGAAAAGCTTACTTCCCTAATTTTGATTTTAAAGACAAAAAAGACTGAATTACATTTGAGAAACTAAATTCGACTAATGAAATATTTACTAATCATATCAATTTTTCTTTTTTGCAAATTCAGTTATGGAACTGGGCAAGTTCCTGATTATTTAGTTTATAAAGGTGATACACTTGCGATTTTCTCAAACCCGCTTGAAAAGTATTTTGAAAAAATTGGAAAAAGGGAATTAATAGATTTTGTTGGCTGTGGTTCAACTGCTTGTTGGAGAGGCTACAAAGCTATTTGGGAATTAAAAGGAGATAAACTCTATTTAGTTCAAGTAACCAGTTGTCATAACAGTTGCGGACTTGAAATTAAAAATGCTAACCTAAAAAAAATGTTCGGAACTGAAACTGTATTCGCTGATTGGTTTAGCGGAAAGATAATAGTACCTCAAGGAGAAAGAGTTCAATACATTCATATGGGTTATGCTTCGATTTATGAAAAGGAACTTCATATCTCATTCAAAGACGGAATTAGGACAAGTGAAAAAACTATTTCAAACGAAAAAATAGCTAACAAAATTAGATTTGAAAAAAGACAAAGAGAAATCGCAAAAAAAATACAGGATACTCTTTTTCAACAGGTAAAAAATGCTATTGTCTGGGATACAATCAAAACACCCTTTTACGACTTGTGTGACGAAAAGTATATTTTGACATTTAATAAAAAAGGGAAATTGAAAAAAGTTTGGGTTGACTATGAAAGTGAAACCAAAAAAGAAAAACGGGAAGAATGGTGGTGGAATATTACAGATGACCGAAAATGTAGGAGAACGATAAAAAAGGCTCTCAAACCAATAAATATTTCCTATCTCGATTTACCAAAAAAGAAAATAGAATTACCATTCGAAATTTTCTATGACAGAAAAACTGGAAAGTTGGAATTATGGAAAGAAATGTGGATGGAAGAATAAAAACTACTGCCAACAACGTGTATAATTAATTGCTTTGGTCGTTGCTTATTTGGAAAATTCCTTCGGAATTTTCTCGCGTTCGTTTTTGTTTACTAAATTAGTTGCTTAAACACGCAACTAACCATACACAAACACGTTGGCAGCAAGTTGACAAAAACCGAACTATAAAGAATGAAAGTAACAACATTTCCAGATTGGACTTTTGATTTTGACGAAACCAGAATGGGCTGGTACAATATAAATGCGACTAGTACTACAGGAAACTCAA
>NZ_JBGCDL010000174.1:0-2907 GCF_045105435.1 Kordia sp.
GTATCTAAATGGTTTGCCGAAAATGTGACTATTAGCATGCAAGGAAATGCATTAAGAGCTGTTTTAATGAAAAGTAGACAACAAGGAGGATCGTTGCCGTATAGAATACAAAATCCAAATATTATTAACTGTTGGTTTAGCGGAAATACAAAAGTTGGAGAAACAGTAACGGCTATAAATACTGATGGACTCAAGATTATTGGTGGCGGATTTACGATTCTCGAAAATGAAACAGAAAATGATCCTATTGGGTATTTTGTGCCTGGAGTTTCTTTGTTTGTTGGGAAGGATTATTATTATTATGATTCTAATGGAAACGGTATTATTGATGCAAACGATCAATTATCTGATGAACTGTTAAATGAGGCATTAGGATGTGCAAATGTACATTTAGATGGTGTTGATTTATCAAACGGTATTATAAAGCTTGGCGAAAAAAGTTACTTAACCAATATTGATTGTCCTTTTGGACGACTTGAAATAGCTGTTATAGCCAAGTCTCCTGGTAAATGGTCTACTACACTTATAGAAGGAGCACACGAAGGACTAAAAGTAACAAAACAACATACATTTAGAAAACTTGACTTTAATGATGCATCAAACTCAATTCTTTCACGTCTTAAATGTCCAAGTCCTTTTGGGCAAGCAAGTGATCCAGGCGGTACGTCAAGTAATGTAATTTATGTAAGTTCTACAAATTCATACATTCCTGATGATAACTATGTAAAATGTTTCAATTGTACACAAGAAATTGAAATGGATAATCATGCTCCTACATTTGATAATTAATAACTTAGATAGTATCTAAAAAAATAATAAAAAGTAATTCTAGCGCAATGAGTTTCCATAACGAAACTCATTGTTTCTAGGATTTATTTATATAACAGAAAAATTATTTTGAAGAAAATAGTTAACTAACTTTTTAACGGATTTAGTATTACAAGCATGCTCCTTTTCACACAATAGTAAGCAAAATTCGTGCTAAATCATTATAGCAAAAAAATAATTACAGACAAACAATTCGTGAATTCGTGGTGAAAAAAACTATTAGTATTGAGCTATGAGAATTGAGAGTCTTTTCAACAAACTGCATTGTAAACAATTTTCAAGTTATCTTATTAAGAAACAGATTGCTTCTCTCCAATCAAGTTGGAGATTGAAAAGACGTTTCAAAGTAGTTAGATGAGATTCTGAATCAAGTTCAGAATGACGTTTCTTGAAGCCTCAGTAAACAGCATTTTACCCACCCAAAACAGTTCCCAACTTAAACATCGGTAAATACATCGCAATCAAAATAACGCCTACCATAATTCCTACAAAAACAATAATCAACGGTTCCATAATCGTAGACATCATTTTCGATTGGCGTTGCACTTGTTCATGATATTGTATATTCAAACGATCAAAAATAAATTCTGTTTGATTGGTTTGTTCGGCTACTTTTACCAAAGCAATCATTTTATCACTAAAAATAGGATGCGAAGCCAAACTTTCACTCAACGTTGCTCCTTGTAAAATAGATTGCTCTACACTTTCCAAGGCATCTTGTAACGGATAAAAATCAATCATCTTTTTTACGAGCTGAATACTATTAATTACAGGAACTTTTGAAGCCGATAACAACGCCACAGCTTGTGTAAATTGTGATAAATACACCGTTTTGATAAAGTTTCCAAAGAACGGAAGCTTCAAAAGAAAGGTGTCCTTAAAACGACGATACCATTCTTGTTTGTTAAACAAAAAACGGGATGAAAACAGTGCGATCATTCCACCTAAAATCAATAAACCATACGATTTCATAAATGCCGAAACATTGATGATAAATTCGGTAATACCTGGCAACGAAACTTTATTCTGTTTAAAAATATCTTGAAACATCGGCACTACAAATTGCAACATAAAAAGCACGACTAAAAAAGCGGTACTCAATACGATAATAGGATACGTAAGCGCGCTCACCACATCTCTGCGTTGTTGATTCTTTCTGCCAAAAAAACTACCCAATTGCTTCACTACTTCCGCAAGTGTTCCTGTCTCCTCTCCTATCTTAATGGAATAATACTCGTATTCAGTAAACGCTTTATGCGATCGAATGGCTTCTGACATACTTTTTCCATCAATCAAATCGTCCACAACAGTGCCCAATATTTCCTTTGCCGCTTTTTTCTTTTGCGAATTGTGAAGCAACTCTAATCCTTCTTTCAAAGAAACGCCGGCGCTCAATAAAACTGCCAATTCGGTATAAAAATCCTCTTTTAGTTTATTTGAAAAACCTTTCCCAAAAAGGACAATCTCTTTCTGTAAAATAGAAGAAATTTCAGAAGGTTTCGTTTTAGAAACACGCTTTTGTTGGTTTATATTTTCTAACTTAAAACTCATGGATTCATATAGGTATTAGCCGTGTTTCGCTTGTAAATAAAAATGGCAGCATTCCGAAATTCTTTCGCGGTTATGAGTTTAAAAGCATCAATCTTAGCTGCGGTCGTTTCAACGCCTTCAAAATAAAATTTAGTGTTTGCAATCGCGATGTCAAACGTATCGGTTTCTTTTTGCACATATTCTTTTTCAAACGTATAACTTACTGTATCTATTTCCGAAATAAAGTGAAGCGTATCTTCCAAATCATCATACTGAATATGGTTTGATCGGTGCGCATCTATTGCCAAAGATTGCTCTAACAACGTTATACTTGTTTTATGTTGAAAGTTCGTTTGAATTCCATACATCTGTTTTTGCACAAGTTGCAACACCGAAAACGCAATTCCTGCCACAATCACGGTAATCATAATTACAATGATGAGTTCACTCAGCGTAAAAGCTTTTATTTTATGTTTCGATTTATTCATAACGCTCCATCCGAATTATTTTGTTCGTTTCTTTGTGCGAAGCTTCAAAAATGAGCTTTGT
>NZ_JBGCDL010000175.1:0-4212 GCF_045105435.1 Kordia sp.
GCGAAGTATTGATAAACTAAGATTTTTCAAATGAATTCCCCCAGAAACATTCCGCATAAAACCACGAACACGTTTCCATGAAAAACCTTTCATCTGAAATCGTTTTTGTTTAGCTCCAGCAATAAAAAATCCTCCTAAAACTAATACAAAAGCGCTAATGCGTGCAATTTTATACCAAGGCAATTCAATTCCAAATTGAATTACAAAAATGTTAAACCCGATGAGTCCAAAAACTACGGTAGCAATCAATTGTGCCATGTTTCCAAGAAAATTTAAACCTACAACACGTTTTCGTTCAAACTTCGGGAAATAGAGAGCTTTTGCGCCGTATTCACCAACACGATTTGGCGTAAATAGTGAAGCTGTTAATCCGCCTAAACTATGTGTAGTACTTTCCCATAGTGATATTGATTTTATAGAACTCACAAGTGTTTTCCATTTTACAACCTCTAAAAACCAATTCAAAAAAGTGGTTAGTACAAGTCCAAATATGACCAACGGTTCTAAAAGTTGAGAAGTTTCAAGCTGATTCCAAAAAGCATCAAAATCTAATTGTGTATTGTGCGCTAATTTGTCATAAATAAAATAGGCAGCGCCAATAAGTATCGCTACTTTTATTGCGAACGTAAAGAATTGCTTAGTTTTGTGAGATGCCAAAATCTGCATGCTACAAAGTAAAGCATTTCGGAATACAAATCATCATGGAGTTTGTTTATACAGTTTGAAAGAGATGAATCAAGAGAAAAAACCGATAAAAACAGAAAAAATTATATTGGGAATTGATCCAGGAACTACGATTATGGGTTTTGGATTGATTAAAGTTGTTGGAAAGAAAATGCACTTTTTACAACTCAACGAATTGCAACTTCAAAAATACAAAGATCATTACTTAAAGTTGAAACTCATCTTTGAACGTACGATCGAATTGATTGACACATATAACCCTGATGAAATTGCAATTGAAGCACCATTTTTTGGTAAAAACGTACAATCCATGTTAAAACTTGGGCGCGCACAAGGTGTGGCAATGGCAGCAGGTTTATCGCGTGAAATACCCATCACAGAATATGCTCCCAAAAAAATAAAAATGGCAATTACTGGAAATGGAAATGCTAGCAAAGAGCAAGTTGCTAGAATGTTGCAAAGTTTGTTGAATTTAAAAACACTTCCCAAAAACCTAGATTCTACAGATGGTTTGGCGGCGGCTGTTTGTCACTTTTACAATTCTGGTAGAGTAGAAGTAGGGAAAAATTATTCAGGTTGGGCAAGTTTTGTAAAGCAAAATGAAAAGCGAGTTAAGAAGTAAGATGACACATTTTTTTAGAACACTTTTAGTTGGTTTTTTGTCAATACTGTTATTTTCCTGCGGGAATTTACTCAGTGATGAAGAAGTTCAAGAACGTTATCAAAAAGCAGTAGGTGCTAAAAATTGGAAAGCTGCCAAAGATCTGATTGATGAATATTTGAAACGAAAACCGGACGATATTCCAGCGTATTTTACAAGAGCCAGAATTGCCTCCAATGTTGCGCCGTTAGATGTAAAAGGTATTATTGCTGATTTAAATACCTATATAGATAAAACAACTGAAAACTCAGCAGCAACCATGTTTCGTTTTCAAGCGTATTTGCATGCTGGCGAATTTGAAAATGCATTGAAAGATATTGAAACCATCATTCAGCGACATGGGAGAAATCCTTTTTTATTGTCTTGGAAAGCAAACTGTGCATTTTTAGCACAAAAATTTGATCTCGCAGCAAAAATCTATGAACAGCGTACCAAAATGCCTGGTACGTATGAAGAAGTTCGAAACAATTACTATTACATGATTTTTTCGAAACATTTAGGGAGCAACAAAGAAGGTGCTATGTGGGACACTGCTTTTTTGGACAATCGTGGTTTTGAACAAGATACGTTGTTGTTAAAGGCATTAATGAGTGATGAAATAAAATTTGAAGAATTAGCAAGTTTTGAATTGCCAAAATTGACCATTGAAGAATTGGAAAGTATTATTAAAAATGATTGCGATGAATTCGATTTGTTTCCCGATAAAGACTATCGTCGTGCGGAAATAATGAATGAAATTGCTAGAGAACCAAGAACTGAAGATTTAGAAGCATTATTACCAAAAAAAGAGGAAGTGTACATATTAAATCTTGCAGCGAATGGATACAAAGAGCTTCCAAAAACGCTATTGAAATTTAAAAATGTACAAATCTTAAATTTATCAGCAAATAAATTTACAGATATAGAAAAAACGATAGAAAACTTAAGTCAACTTCCAAATTTAAGAATACTCATATTGAATAGTTGTGGAATTAAGAAATTACCAGAAAATATACAACTCTTAGATCAATTACTGATTTTAAGTTTGTATAGAAATGGTTTTAAAAAATTGCCAGAATCTATTGGAGAATTGCGAAACTTAAAAATGTTAGATGTTGGTAATAACAGAAAATTGACAACACTACCAAAAAGCATTCAAAAATTACAGTGTTTGCAAATATTAAAAATTTCGCAAATAAAATTAACACATTTGCCAGCTGAGGTTGCACTCTGTTCACAGCTTGTTATTTTGGAGGCAAATCGCAGTCATATAAAAACCTTACCAGAAAATATTGGAGATTTAATTAATCTTCGAAATTTAAGTATTCATAATAATAATCTTGAAAAATTACCCCAATCTTTTGGGAATTTGGAAGTATTACAGCACTTAACACTAGGTTCAAATCGCCTGAAAGGCTTGCCAAAATCGTTTAAAAACTTAGACAATTTAGCGCGCATATCTTTAGATGGTAATCGTTTCGAAACCTTTCCAAAAGAACTAGAATCTCTGAAAAGTGTATATAGTATCATTGTGCACGATACGCCAATTAAAAGTATTCCGTATTCAATTGCTGATAATCCAACTTTAGATCGCATTATTGTAAATCCAAGATACATTTCACAAAAAAATATAGATTCGCTTAAAGCAATCAATCCAAAATTATACGTAATTCCGCAAAAATAATTGGCACAAAAAACCAATCACTTTTATGAATGATAAAATAGAATTTTGTAAAACCTGTACGAACAGATCATTTTCTTCTTCAAAAGGAATTATGTGCGGATTGACAAATGAAAAGCCGACCTTTGTATTGAGTTGTTCCGATTATGAAAGAGATATCAAGGAAGAAAAGAAAATTGCGGATCGTCAGGCAATAATAGATGCAGGAGAAATATATGATGATAAAGGAAAACCGATGCCAACATGGCGAATTGTGTTGAGTGTAATCATTTTTCTTATAGTCATTGCGCGTCTTGCAATGCGTTGTTCTAAACTCTAAAATGTCAAGGTTATCGCTGGAATTTATATACATATCCCGTTTTGTAAACAAGCATGTCACTATTGTGATTTTCACTTTTCTACGTCTTTGACGAAGAAAAATGCAATGATTAGCGCTTTGCAGAAAGAATTGGAGTTGCGTCAAGCGGAATTGTCTCATGCAACCATTGAAACTATTTACTTTGGAGGTGGAACACCAAGTGTACTTTCGTTAGAAGAAATCAATCAAATTTTAGAAACGGTTCATGCGAATTATACAGTTTCCGAAAGTCCAGAAATTACCTTAGAAGCAAATCCGGATGATTTAACGGAAGCTAAGATTTTAGAATTATCTAAGTCGCAAATAAATCGATTAAGTATCGGGATTCAATCGTTTTATGATGAACATTTATCAATGATGAATCGTGCACATAATAGTACAGAAGCTAAAAAGTGTCTAGAATTTGCCACACAGTATTTTGATAATATTACGATCGATTTGATTTACGGTGTGCCGAATATGACGATGGAACAATGGAAAACCAATTTGGAAACGGTTTTTAACTTCGGAATCAATCATATATCAAGTTATGCCCTTACGGTAGAACCGAAAACTGCGTTGGAAAAATTCATCCGACAAGGGAAATTTGCAGATATTTCTGAAGAAGAATCGCTGGCACATTTTAATATATTGGTAGAAGAAACTCAAAAACAAGGATTCATACACTACGAAATTTCTAATTTTGGAAAACCAAACTATTTTTCCAAACACAACACTTCGTACTGGAAAGGCGCAAGCTATCTCGGTATTGGACCGAGTGCGCATTCGTTTCAAAAAGGCAGTAGAAGCTGGAATGTTTCAAACAATATAAAATACATAAAAAGTATAGAAGAAGACGTGCTTCCAATC
>NZ_JBGCDL010000176.1:0-15280 GCF_045105435.1 Kordia sp.
CTAAAATTCTAAGAGTGTCAGCGATCTAACAGCGAAGCGCATCTAAAATCACAACAAAAAATGGCTATTACTAAAGAAACAGATTGCCACGTCGCTATGCTTCTCGCAAGGACGTTTCAATGACTACCAAAATATCAAGAGCGAAACGATCTAAAGATCTAATAGGCAAAGCCGATACCAAAAATCTAAAAGCAACGCGATCTAATAGCAAAAGCGCATCTAAAAATCCAAACCCAAAGTTTCTAAAGTCGAACTTTTTGATTGAAGATTTAAAAGCTATTTACTTACTTGTAAAAGAGTATTCTAGCTTGTACATTGTATAAAAAAAAAAAAAAAATATGTCGCTAAACAACCTTGAATCATTGAATTTTAAATTTTTGAATATTAGCAATTGTTTTTCAGCGATGGTTTTTTGGATGTAAATTAGAATGATCACCTAAATGCGAATCATTTTATTGATATTACCAATGGATTATTAATTTTTAAGGAATATATATTTAAATGATCTTCCCATTCTAAATTATTTTTAAACTGTCCGCTTTTTTTCCAACCAAAACCAGCAAAATAAGTTACTTTATTATCTATTACATTTAAATTAGCGTAGCTATTACTCAGGTCTCTTTTATCTGTAATATGCTTGTCTGAATCAATAAAATATTTTTTTTCTGAGACAATAGCTGTTCCCATTTCAGAGTCTGCGTGTGGTTGCCAGTAGCTTACCCATGAGTTTTCTTTATTTACACTTGTTTTTCCATCATTTTCATGTAAAGTCAATCCGGCAGAAATAGTTTTTGTGCCTTTTATAGTCAGTTCAAATCGAGATAAATTTTGACCATAGTCTAAGCTAATAATTTTAGATTCCTGAATAATATTTCCATTAGCATCCCAATCATCATATTTTAAATAAAAACTAGTTCTAATAGGTCCAACAGTTATGGTTTTCCATTCGGTATAGTTTTTAGAAAAATAATATAGATTTTCATTTTTTACCGCAATACCTCCAACACCGCGACTTACACCTACATGAAAATTATCAAGACCTTCACCAGTATCTTCATGATAGCTTCCTGTGCCTTCTGTATACTTCTTATACCATTTATTTATAATAGGATATTCTACTTTTTTTAACCAAGCATCAATACCACTAGATAATGTTCCATTAGGTTTTCCTTTTTCAAAAAGGTTCTGCGCTGTTGGACCATAAACTCTAAATGCTACTTTGTTATTTTCCCAAGCATAATCATCTGTGCGTTCGGGAACAAAACGCGAATAACAGTACTGTAAACTTTCGGGTTTTTGATGCTCAGAAATTGCAACTATTTCAAAGGCTTTTCTGAGTTAGGAGCTATTTTAGGTTGAAAAAGTAAAACGTCAAAAACACCATCTCCATTGGTGTCAACTACTTGAGTAACTAGTAATTGATCTGTGTTTACATCTTTAATTCCAATATTTGATAAATCATCAAGCTTTAAAAATTATTTTGACAACTCAACGGTTTCAAATGTCCTCTCTATATTGAGGGTATTCTTAATTAAGATAATTCTATTTTCCTTTCTATTAGAACAACAAAATAATAGTATTACACAACAACATAGAAAGGTTAATCTTCTAAAATTCATAATTTATCGTAATTCGGTTATTTTGTATTGGAAGGTTTTGATATATTCAATTCACAATTTGTAATAATTCCAAACATTGTCTTCTAAACCCTATGTTTATTGTTTGTGTGGACTTTCAAAATTGTTTTTATAAAAATACTTAGCAGCACATACTCCTATTACATGAATTGTTTCAATCTACATAACATATGGTTTTAGGTTTGTTTTTAGGTTATTATTTCTTCTTCAAAACATCTGTACTGAATATATTTATGAAGCGTAGACCCTAAACGCTCAGGAATTGGAGGTGCTTTAGGTGATATTGGAACTCATGCCGAAAATTTAGTCGAATATATTACGGGACTAAAAATAGAAGAATTAGCAGCAGATCTTGGGCGTTTTGGTAAAGGTAGAATCTTGGATGATGATGGTAATTTACTGCTTCGTATGGATAATGGAGCAAAAGGAACCATGTCTATTTCTCAAATAGCGTTAGGCGAAGAAAACAATTTGGCAATACGGGTTTATGGTGAAAAAGGAAGCTTAGAATGGCATCAAGAAAACCCAAATCAATTAATCACACATTGGTTAGAAGCTCCAGTAAAAATATACACGCCAAATGGAAATGATTTATATCCTGAAGCTTTAAACGTTTCGCGAATTCCTGCCGGACATCCTGAAGGGTATTTGGAAGCATTTGCTACGATCTATAAAAATTTTGCAACACATCTAATGGCGGTTTTAAATGGAGAAGTTATAGAAAACCCAGATTATCCAACGGTAAAAGATGGACTAAGAGGCATGAAATTTATCTATGCCGCAGTAAAGAGTGATCGTAATAATGCTGAATGGACAAAATTAAAATAACAAAACAATATCTTAAATTCATAAAAATCATATGAAAACAATAAAAGGACCCGCAATTTTTTTAGCACAATTTGCAGATAGTAAAGCACCGTTTAACAGTTTGGATAGTATCTGTAAATGGGCAGCAGATTTAGGATATAAAGGGATTCAAATTCCAACATGGGAATCCAACTTGATAGATCTTGATAAAGCAGCATCAAGTAAAACCTATTGTGACGAATTAAAAGGAAAAGTACAGTCCTACGGATTAGAAATAACTGAACTTTCAACTCATCTTCAAGGTCAGTTAGTCGCTGTACATCCAGCATACGATTTAATGTTTGATAATTTTGCGCCAGAAAGCTGTAGAAACAATCCCAAAAAAAGAACAGAATGGGCGGTTCAGCAATTAAAAAATTCAGCAATTGCAAGTAATCATTTAGGCATCAAAGCACATGCTACATTTTCGGGTTCATTACTTTGGCATACGGTGTATCCTTGGCCGCAAAGACCTGATGGATTAGTAGCTATGGGATTTGAAGAATTGGCAAAACGTTGGTTGCCTATTTTAAATGTTTTTGAAGACAATGATGTAGATGTTTGCTACGAAATTCATCCTGGGGAAGACCTACACGACGGCGTTACATTTGAACGCTTTTTAGAAGCTACAGGACATCATAAACGTGTCAATATATTATATGATCCTAGTCATTTTGTACTGCAACAATTGGACTATTTGAAATTTATAGATTACTACCATGAGTATATAAAAATGTTTCATGTTAAAGATGCAGAATTCAATCCATCTGGTAAAAGTGGAATTTATGGTGGTTACCAAAGCTGGAAAGAACGTCCTGGACGATTTAGGTCATTAGGTGACGGTCAAGTAGATTTTAAAAGTATTTTTTCTAAACTCACAACATATGATTGCGATGTTTGGGCAGTAATGGAATGGGAATGCTGTATAAAATCTTCAAAACAAGGTGCAGCAGAAGGTGCTCCTTTTATTAAAAAGCATATTATTGAAGCTGCAGAACGCGGATTTGATGATTTCGCAGGCGGAGATATAGACAAAGCATATTTAAAAAAGATTCTGGGTTTATAAAAATAACTCCATTAACGATATACTTATTCGTTTTTTAAAGCTACCATCTCTTTTGTGGCTACTGTTCTAAATCCAACATGGTCCGAGCTTGAATCTGGGCTAAATCCCATTTTTGAAGAAATTCTAAAGCTTGCACAATACGATGCATGACAAAGGAAAGAACCGCCTTTAATAACGCGTTCTTTAGCATATGGATTCTCTGGGTTAAATGCTTTATCAGCTCCTTTGGGATTTATTACAGTTTTGTCGCTGTCTAATTTTTTGTAATAGTTAATATTGAATAAATCGCTTGTGAGTTCCCATACATTTCCTGACATATCAAAAAGACCAATTGTATTAGGTTCAAACGATTTTACTGGCGCAATGTATTTGTGACCATCAATAGGTTTATTTACTGTTGGAAATACGCCTTGCCATGTATTGGCTTTTTTATTTAGTAATTGAGAGTCGTTTCCCCAAGTAAAAGTAGCATCGGTTTGAGTGCCTTGCGCTGCGGCTTCCCATTCGGCTTCTGTTGGTAATCTTCTATTTGCCCATTTGCAATACGCAAGTGCGTCTTCATAAGCAATATGTACTACAGGATAATCATCTTGACCTTCTATTGAAGATCCTGGTCCTTGAGGACGTTTCCAATTGGCGCCCACTTTCCAAGTCCACCATTGTCCATAATTTTGCATGTTGACAACAGCGTTTACATGCTTATTAAATATTAAACTTCCAGGTTGTAGTATGGAATCATGAGGTTTTTGTGTGTTTGGAGGAAGTTCTTTTTTCATTACTTCCCAGTCAATCTCTCTTTCTGCAACAGTTACGTAATTGGTAGCTTCAACAAATGCTCTAAATTGTTTATTGGTTACTTCTGTAGCATCTATAAAAAAGCCATCAACCGTTACTTTATGTGCTGGTTTCTCTCGTGACATGGCATAATTATCGGAAGCCTTTGCACCTTGAAGAAATGTCTTAGGTGCTACCCAAACCATGCCTTCTGGAGTGTTTACTTTTAAATTAGATTTGTTGTTTGTACTATTTTCTTTTTTGCATCCAGATAAGCTTAGTAAATAAAGGCTCAATAAAAATGCTTTTTGCAAAGCGGATAGTCTCATATTTTAATTGAATTAAGAATATGTAAATGTTGTATTTCTTTGTCAAAAATAGCGATTACTATTGGTTTCACAACTTTTATTGGTTTTGTTCTTGTTTTAAAAAGAGTTTAATGTACAGGATTTTATATCAAATTATTTTAGCTACGTAATTAACTATTGTCACCTTGGGCATTGGTTGAAAAGGAATATATATTCTTTAAAAACGATGGTCTAATTGGGTTTTGAATTCATATTAATAAATAAATGAAACATACTAGTACCTACCAGTTTGTTTAGTGGTAATATTATTATATATTTGTTGCATGGCTATAGTACCAGTTATTGAAGAATCTAGCATACCAAAATATAAACAAATAGTAACTTCTATTGAAGATGCTATCGTTAGTGGTGCCTTAAAAAAAGGAGATAAATTACCATCTCTTAATAGTATTAAAAATCAACATTCATTATCTAGAGATACTGTTTTAATGGCGTTTAATGAGCTAAAAATGCGTGGCGTTATTCAATCTATAGTTGGTAAAGGTTATTATGTTACAAGTGAAGATATTGATGTAAAACAGAAAGTATTTTTACTTTTTGATGAGTTTAATTCTTTTAAGGAAGACCTCTATAATTCATTTTTGAGTAATCTCGGTGTTCATGTTCAAGTCGATATTTTTTTCCATCATTTTAATAAAGATATGTTTGGTAAACTTATTAATGATAATGTTGGCAATTACAGTCATTACGTCGTTATGCCTGCTAATTTAATAGGTACACAAGAGGTTTTAAAGCGCTTGCCAGAGGATAAGGTTTACATTTTAGACCAGACACATGCCAATTTGGACACCTATCCATCTGTTCATCAAAATTTTGAAAAAGATATTTATAATGGTCTTCTAGAAGGTAAATCGCTTATCAGTAAATACAAGAAAATGGTATTGTCATTTTCTTCAGAAAAACAACCTGAAGGTATTCTTAATGGATTTAAATTGTTTTGTGAAAATGAAAATATTGACTATGAAATTGTCGATTCAATTAAAAACAGAGCCTTAAAAAAAGGAGAAGTTTACATCCTACTTGACGATAAAAGCTTAATAAGAATCATCAAAAAAATAAAAGAACAACAATTACTATTAGGAGAAGAAATAGGGATTATCTCATACAACGAAACGCTATTAAAAGAAATAGTTGAAGGCGGAATAACTACCATATCAACAGATTTTAATTTAATGAGCAAGCGTTTGGCAGAAATGATACTCACCAACGAACATATTCAAGTAGATAATCCTAGCCGTTTAATCATTAGAAAATCGTTATAAATTGTACAAACAAACTACATATAAAAAAGAAGGGCTTGAATACATAGAGCTATTTGATAGTAATGGTTTTTCAAAAGTAAAAATAAGCGTTGACCAAGGCGCAAGTGTATTGAATTTGAAACTTGATAACGCGCAAGTCATTGACATGGATTCATCAAGTTACGAAGACACGTATGCGTCGTCTATTTTGTTTCCGTTTGCCAATCGTGTAAAAAACGGAACCTATAAGCACAATAACAAAACCTATCAATTAGACTGTAACGATATGCCACGAAATAACGCACTTCATGGTTTAGTCTACAACAAAAGAATAGCAGTAAAAACTACTGAATTAACTGCAGATTTTGGTTTGGTGACATTGCATTATTCAAATGATGGTGCATCTATTGGGTTTCCTTTTACATACGAATTACTTGTAACGTATAAGTTAAAAAACAACGCATTAACGGTAACGGTAAAAGTGGAAAATACAGATTCAAGCTTTTTTCCTTTCACCTTAGGTTGGCATCCTTATTTTAAAAGTGAAGATCTTTATAACAGTTATCTCCGTTTTAAAAGTACTAAAAAGCTAAAGTTTGACAATCAGTTAATTCCTTTAGATATTGAAGCTTATACCCAAACAGAAGCATTACAGATTAAAGACAGTAAACTAGACGATTGTTATATTTTATCAGACAACGAAGTAGAATTTGTGACACCAACATATAATATGAAAATAAGCACAACTTCAATAGATAATTTTTTGCAACTCTATACGCCAGAAAAACGCAATACAATTGCTATTGAGCCTATGACAGGTGTTTCAGATAGTTTAAATAATAAAATAGGATTGCAAATTCTTGATGTAGGTAAAACGTATGAAGTTAGTTGGAATATTATCATAGAGAACTTAACAAAAAACATGAATACTAAAGGATACAATTCTTAATAGATATTGAATTATGAATAAGAAATTGGTAAAAGAAGTTAAAAAAAGATATAAAACTCAATTTAACACCAAGCCAGAAATGGTATTCTCTCCCGGAAGAATAAACCTCATAGGAGAGTATACCGATTTCAATGAAGGCTTTGTATTTCCAGGTGCGATTAATAAAGGGATCGTGTTGGCTATACATAAAAGCCACACAGATACTTGTCAAGTACACGCCTTAAATAAAGATGAAACTTACAAATTTGACTTAGCTGCCATCGAACCATTACAAAATGGAGGTTGGAGAAATTATATTTTAGGTGTCGTAGCTGAAGCTCAAAAAAGAGGACATAATATTGATAATTTTAATGCTGTTTTTGCGGGTGATATTCCTGGAGGAGCAGGTTTGTCGTCATCTGCTGCGTTAGAAAACAGTTTTATCTTCGGATTGAATGAGTTGTTCAATCTTAAGCTTTCAAAAACTGAAATGATATTAATATCACAAAAAGCCGAGCATAATTATGCTGGTGTAAAATGTGGTATTATGGATCAATATGCAAGTATGTTTGGCGTTAAAAAAAGCGCTTTGCTTTTAGATTGTAGAACGATTACATCGGAACCATTTCAAATAAACTTAGGGAAATACAAATTACTACTGATCAATACCAATGTAAAGCACGATTTATCTGAAAGTGCCTATAACGACAGGCGAGCAGTTTGCGAAGACGTGTCAAATAAATTAAATATTGAAGCGTTGCGAGATGCATCAAAAGAAGCATTAAATAGTATCAAGAAAGATATCACAGACGAAGATTTTCAGAAAGCTTTATACGTTATTGAAGAAAATGAACGTGTGAAATTATTTTCAGAAGCCATACAGCAAGACGATTTAGAAACCTTAGGTAAGTTAATTTATCAATCACATCATGGATTAAGTAGTCAGTTTAAAGTGAGTTGTGAGGAGTTAGACTTTTTAGTCGATGCAACCAAAGATAATCCAAACATACTTGGAGCACGAATGATGGGCGGCGGATTTGGTGGCTGTACGATCAATCTAATTTTAGAAGATGAAGTGAAAAAGTTCAAAAAAGAAGTCTCAAAAAAGTATCTAGAAAAGTACGGGAAAGCCTGTTCAATCTATAGTGTAAAGCTATCTAGAGGAACTAAAGTCATTAAAAAATAGAATAGTATAATTAAAAAATAATGAATACAGATTTACAAGATTATTCACATAAACGCCTTAATATCCTAACGGGAGAATGGGTGTTGGTATCGCCACACAGATCCAAACGACCTTGGCAAGGACAAAACGAAGCTGTGTCTAACGAGGTAAGACCTTCATATGACCCAAGCTGTTATTTATGTCCAGGAAATACTAGAATTAATGGAGAAAAAAATCCAGATTATAAGGACGTTTTTGTATTTACCAATGATTTTGCAGCATTGCAAAAAGACTCTAAATCCTTTTCTATTAACGATGGTTTGTTAAGAGCAGAAAGTGAGGTAGGTATATGTAAAGTTATCTGTTTTAGTCCAGACCATTCTAAAAGTTTGGCAGATATGGATACCATCGCTATTAATAAAGTTGTGAAGACTTGGCAAGAAGAATATAGTACTTTAGGCGCAAATGATTCCATTAACTATGTTCAAATATTCGAAAACAAAGGAGCCGTAATGGGTTGTAGTAATCCACATCCGCATGGACAAATTTGGAGTCAGTCTACATTGCCTAATGAGGTTGAAAAAAAGGACAATAAGCAAAAAGCTTATTATAGCAAGAATCAAACTAGTTTATTAGGCGATTATTTAAAACAAGAATTAGAAGTAAAAGAGCGTATCATTTATCAGAATGATGATTTTGTGGTACTTACTCCTTTTTGGGCAGTTTGGCCTTTTGAAACCATGATTGTTCCAAAACAAAAGCAACGTAATATAACAGAAATGTCGGAAGCTGAAAGTTTAGCTTTTGCGGATGCAATTTCTAAAATTACAAAAGCGTATGACAAGTTGTTTGAGTGTTCTTTCCCGTATTCTAGCGGAATTCATCAATCACCAACAAATGGAGAGCCAAACCAACATTGGCATTGGCATATGAGTTTTTATCCGCCATTATTAAGAAGTGCAACTGTAAAGAAATTTATGGTAGGTTATGAAATGTTTGGGTCGCCACAGCGCGATATTACTGCAGAGCAAGCAGTAGATAGATTAAGAGTATTAATAGCGTAAATATTCTTTTTAGAATTAAAATAACTAAGAATGAAAAAAAGTAAATTTCCTGATGCTTTCGAAACAGAAAGGCTTGAAAAAGGATATGGTAAAATCGATGACCAAGGTGAGGAAGTGACACTTGTTTTAGGTCATAAAGATATTCGTAAATGTGCACATAATTGGAAAACATATCAATCAGGAGGAACAGTAGGTCGTATCGTAATTCCTTCCGAAGAACATATAAGAGAGACACGTCAAAGACACCTTATTGTTTTTTAATACATTCAATTAAGAAGCAATAAAACCTGATTTTTTTCAAATAAAAAACGCTAATTATATAATCAGCTATTCTTCAGCTACAAAAGATTAAAATTTATACCATTAGTTGCATAAATAAATCAATTCATTGTATCGTTTTGTAAATTTATCTAATACATTTAGGCCTTTAACTTAAAACTATACTATAAAATGTTAGGAATTATTTCTTTTGTCGGCTTTACCTTATTGGTTGCTGTCATTGCTTATGTATCAACCAGAAAAACAAACGAAAATTCATCTGAAGGTTATTTTTTAGCAGGACGTAGTTTGACTGCTGGTGTTATTGCAGGTTCATTATTATTAACCAACCTGTCTACAGAGCAAATCATAGGTTTAAATGGAGATGCTTATACAGATGGTATCTTAGTAATGGCTTGGGAAACTCTAGCTGCAATAGCAATGGTTGTTACAGCAATATATTTATTGCCAAAATATTTAAAAGGTGGTATTTCTACCATTCCAACATTTTTAGAACGTCGTTTTGATAGTGTTACAAAGGCATTAACATCGGGTCTATTCCTTACTGGATATGCAGTAGTTTTATTGCCAATGGTACTTTTTACGGGATCTAAGGCAATTAGCGGTATGTTTGGTTTTCCAGAATTATTAGGTATTTCTGAAACACAATCTATATGGTTGTGTGTATGGTCTATTGGTCTCATAGGATCTATATATGCAATTTTTGGAGGCTTAAAAGCGGTAGCAGTCTCAGATACGATTAATGCCATTGGTTTATTAATTGGAGGACTTTTAATTCCTGCTTTTGGTTTAATGGCGATAAGTGATGATGGAAGTGTGCTAGGCGGTTTAAGTCAGTTAGTTGCTGATAACCCTGAAAAATTTGATTCAATAGGGAAGCCAGATTCTTCTATTCCTTTTGCTACTATTTTTACAGGGATGATGTTAGTACAGTTATTTTATTGGGGAACAAACCAGCAAATAATACAACGTGCTTTAGGAGCTAAAAATTTAGCTGAAGGACAAAAAGGATTAACTATAGCAGCTTTTATTAAAATATTAGGACCAATTATAGTTGTTTTACCAGGTATTATAGCATATCATAAATATGGCGCAGGATTACATACAAGTGATGTGTATCCTAAGTTAGTTGCAGATGTATTACCAGATGCTTGGGTAGGATTTTTTGCAGCAGTACTTTTTGGAGCTATATTAAGTTCTTTTAATTCAGCATTAAATAGTTGTGTTACATTATATGGCGTAGATATATACAAACAATTCATAAATAAAGAAGCAGAAGATGAAAAAGTGGTAAAAGTAGGAAAGCGTTTTGGTATTATATTAGCCGTTTTTGCGATGTTTATTGCACCTTTTTTAATGTATGCAGAAAGTATTTTTGGATACTTACAAACCGTAAACGGAGCTTACAGTATTCCTATATTATCAGTAATTGTAATAGGCTTTTTATCTAAGCGTGTTCCAGCAATTGCAGCCAAAGTAGGTATTATATTCTCATTTGTTTTATATGTAACGTATATTATTTTATCGAAAGGATTTGATGTAGATTTACCACACATGTTACATGTACAAGCCATAACTTTTGTATTAGCAATAATTATTATGTTAGTCATTGGTAAAATGAAACCTAGAACAACAGATTATGTTCAAAAATATACGGAAGATGTAGATATTACACCTTGGAAATATGTAAAGCCAGTAGGTCTTGCAATTTGTGTAGTTGTAATAAGTACGTACTTTATTTTTAGCTAGTAATCAAACAGAGAATTTACAATACAAAAAAATCCAGTGTTACTTAAAACACTGGATTTTTTTATGTATTAAAATAAAATATTTTAGATGTATTGATTGATAATGTTTTCAAACAACTCTTGTTTACCACTTTGTAATGATAACTCACCGTTTTGGTTAGCAATTTTGTATAAATCGTTCATTGAAAGTTTTCCTTGCTCAAAATCTTTTCCGTTACCAGCGTCAAAAGAAGCGTAACGTTGTGTTCTTAAAAAGGCAAAGCCGATACTAACATCCAAAAACCTACTTTTTCTCCACCAAATACATATCGGTACGTAATCGATCTTTATAATCTCTCTTTGTATCTTCAATAGGATTCAAATCAAATGTTTCTAAGTGTGTAATTTTATAATTTGGAAATGCTTTTTCTAAACTTTTCTTAGCACCAATCATCACCAATGCTTTAAATGTAGTTTCTTTCGGAACTTCCAATGCATGACTGTGAAGTAACGGAACTTTTCCACCATAATCCCACACCAACTCTGGTGATTGTATATTAAACATGTACACAGGAACTTTTTCGATTTCAGCTTTGCGCGATATATCTTCCAGCGAATTATAATCAGGATTATCCAAAAAGGCACTTGCCAACGGAAAACCAAACGTAATTGTTGTCATTAAGAAGAAAACAATCAAATAGAAAACACGCTGAATTTTTTGTTCATAGAGATATTTCAGAATAAAAAATCCAATCGGAACCAACACTAAAGAAGTGAGTATAAAAGGTATATAAAATCCTGTAAGATTGTCTTTTAAGAAAATATACCCTACAATTGGGAATGCCAATCCAACCAATCCGATTAAACCAAAATTTAAGTAAATCGGAATGCGTTCCAGCTTTTCCATTTTTGATTGAAACGATTTAAAAACATACATAATAAAAAAGCTCGTCGTATATGCTAACGGAATTAAAACGGGTAATAAATAGCGCGATTTCTTTTCAGGGATTAGTGATAATAGTACAACTGCAGCCAAAGTCCAAAACAAGCTGAACTTATAGGCTTTCAAATTCTCCACACGTGTTTTTAAATACGGATATAGCAAGCTTACAAAGGCAACAACTGTCCAAACACCCGATTGTACAAAGAAACTCCAATAGTAATAAAACGGACGTACATTACGATCTTTCCATGCAGTTGTTTCTTTCTCTGCAATGGCTCTAGCAGTTTCGCCATCCATTACACTAATATAATATGGCCACCAAGCGGAAATAATGGCAGTAACCAAAATCAAACCGACTAAAGGCAACCATTTTTTCCTAAAGTTCGAATATTTATATACAATACTATAGGCAATGATAAAAGGTAAAAACAGGGCAAAATGCGAGACTGGACCTTTACTCATAAAGGACAAACCAATAAAAGTTCCGGCGAGTAACGCGTTGCGCCATATTTTTGAATCTTCGGAAAAGAATTGAAAAATATAGTAAATTCCAATGATCATAAAACCGTGTGCAAAAATATCCCAAGTTCCATTTCTACCAGCAAAAACAATGTAAAAGGAAGTTGCAAGAATCAAACTATTAATGAAAGCTTGTTTCTTATCTTTTAAAAATTTTATTCCAAAACGATAGGAGAAAAGTACCAAAATCAGTGTAATTAGTGCAGAAGGAATTCGCAATGCAATCAAACTTTTAAATCCAAAAAGCATTCCGCTAAAAGCAGCCAACCAAGTTGGTAACGGCGGTTTTTCGTAACGTGGTTCACCGTTCATTGTGGTCAATAACCAACTGTCATCAGAAACCATTTCACGTGCAGTAATAAAGTTTCGCGCCTCCATGATATTCGGATACAATACATCAAGATTCATAAAAAAGATAAAAAAACATACTATAACGAGTATCCAAACGTAATTTTTCTCCTGTATAAAATTCATGAGTGATTTCTTAAAAGCATTATGTTTCTAACGTAGGTGACAATACCAAATATATGACCTGCAATCAAAATAGGATCTTTTCTAAAAATGGCATACGTAAATATCAAACTCGCGCCAAGCAAACTTAACATCCAAAAACCTAAAGGTAAACTCGATTCTTTTTTTCGTTCCGAATAAATCCACTGATATACAAAGCGTAAGGTAAAAATAATTTGAGAAATGATGCCTAAATACAACAACCAATCTGGAATGTCTTGACTGTTGAGTAAATTATAAATGTCTTGTTTGTTGTTGTTGTACCCGATTGCAATAATGATCAATGGAAAGATAATGATAAAAATTCGCACCAATTGATGCATACGCTTCCATTCGCCTTGCAATTGTATGTTTCTGACGTAAATAAAATACGTTAGCACTTGCCCAAGCATGATGGCAAAATCGTTTCGTAAATAACCGTATACAAAGAGTAGGAAAGAAGCAACTAAACTCAGCTTCCAAAACAAAGCTGGAGTTAATACTTTTTTGTTTCTTTCAGAAATAACCCATTGTAATAAGGTTCTTCCTGAAAATAATAACTGTGCCAATGCACCAATTCCATAAATGAGCCAAGTCATCATCCTTTCTTAGCAATAGAGTAGTTGATGTACTTTTTTTTCATCCAAACATAGGCAAAGCAATCCATTAGCGGACCAAACAAACGATTCCACAATCCGTATTTAGCTTCTCCCGCAATTCTTGGAAAATGCTGTACAGGAATTTGCTTAATTTTTCCATCTTGCAGTAAAATCATTGCAGGTAAAAAACGGTGCAATCCTTTAAACATTGGAATGCGTTTTGCAAAGTCAGTTTTTATGATTTTTAACGGACAACCTGTATCGTCCATACCATCTTTGGTAAACGCTCTACGAATACCATTGGCAATTTTTGAAGACATATTTTTTACAAACGAATCTTTTCGGTTGGCGCGTACACCTGTTACCAAATCGTATTCACCAATATGTTCTAGGAGTAAATCAAAGTCAGCAGGCGCAGTTTGTAAATCGGAATCAATATAACCAACTAAACTGGTGTCAGTATTATCAAATCCTGCTTTAATAGCGGCACTTAATCCGCGATTTTCAGCAAAGCATACAAAATTGAAAATGGTGCTATTGGCACAAATATTTTCAATCATTTCCTGACTTTTATCTTTTGAGCCATCGTTTACAAACAAAATTTTGACAGGAATTTTTGCAGATGCGGCATACGCACCAAGTTCTTTTTCAACTCTTTCTAAATTATCTTCTTCATTATAAACGGGAACGACAATAGTAAGTTCTTTATCCATGTACTAAGACTTTGTTTCTGTAAATAGCTTAAAAATTTGCGTCAAAGTTATTGTTTTTTTACAATATCGACTGTATGAATCGAATTTATTAGTTTTTGTTTGGTTCAACTTTATAAATTAATTGAATTTTGCGTCGTATGTTTTGATTTTTGCAAAGAGCGTATCATATATTTTTCCTTCATAAATTATAAAGAATACAAGCAGTTTATCTTCAATTTCTTTTCCTATCGGATATCCTAAAACAACGTACTTTTCGCTTTCAAATTCATACAATGGATACGATATCAGTTCTAGGAATTTATCTTTATTAAAACGATCGCCCTTTTTTAAATAGTTTTTAACTAAATCTTTTACAATTCTTCTTTTGGTGTCCATAAAAGGCATGGCATTCCACCTTTTTATAGTGAAATCGATATCTTCTTCTGGACTCGATATATCGTCCCAACTTACGATTTCAATATTTTCATAGAATTTTTCTAATGCTTTGGGTTTTCCGTTTCCACAAGCAGAAAGCAAAATTAAAATGATGGCTAATAAAGTATAATTCCGTGTCATAAAATGTTGGTTATTAACAACAACCTGAATTCGGATCGCAACCGCCATTCATTTGCGCTTGCAATTCAGATAATTTCATCTTTGGTTTTTCCGCTGGAATTCCGCAATTATCTTTTGCCAAACAATCGGTTTGTTTTGTAGTTAATATGAAATGATTATCTGCAAAATCCAATCCGTACTTCCCAATCGTTTCCGCTTGGTATTCTACCTCAACTTCCCAATCTTCAATACCTAACACTTTTTCAGAAAGTTCAATAATGTTCATTAATTTTTTTGGTTCCAAACGATGATCTATATCGTCAGCAGACCACAATTGAAAGTTGACTACGTTTTCATTTCGTACAACGCCGCCGCAATCGATAAAATT
>NZ_JBGCDL010000177.1:0-5356 GCF_045105435.1 Kordia sp.
ACAAAATATGTAAAAAAAGAAGCTTTGGATTATTACAACTATCAAAAAGACAAAAATAAAGATTTATCTAAAGGTGAAATACTTTAAATCAAACAAAAAGACAATGTAGATGTACAACGTATTTTGCGGAAAGTGTTGTTGGATGTGCATGCGAAGTCTAGTTTGGTTTTTGGGTAGCTTATTGGTTTAAGAAGAAAAATCTTATATTTAATAAATAATTCTTTAATTAATGAGATCAAAAATAGATCCATATACTATAAATGAAGATGAGTCACGAGCTATAATTTCTAAATTTTGCAGAAACAATTCTTGGAAATACCGTAAAATGGAATGGGATAATGATATTGATGGTGAAATTGAAATTTTTGATAAAAAAGGAGAGACATCAGCAAAATTTATTAAAGTTCAATTAAAAACCATTGATGATTCTAGAAAATTTGAAAACCTAATAACAAATTATACTTTTGATGCTGATGTAAAGTTTCTACATTTTTGTGATGTTTGTGATATTCCCATAATTCTCTGTGTATTTGATATTCATAAAGAGAAAGGCTATTTTATTTTCATGCAAAAATATATTTATGAAGTTTTGGATTTAGAAAATTCAAAATGGCGTAATAACTCTTCAAAAGTCAGAATCAAAATTCCTTTAATAAATTCACTTAATACTTTAAATTCTAGAAATAAATTAGAAAATATAGCTTATGAAGGAACAAATTTGATTTCTCAACTAAGAAAAACTTTAACACATAAAAAATATTATTCATTATTAAAACAAGATGATAATTCAAATGGTGTTGCCTTAAGAACTAATCTGAGAATATTAGTAGAGAGATCTTTTGCAAGCTCAAAAGAAGCTATGAGAATATTAATTCCTAAAATTAATGAAGAATATAAATCGAAAATATATCTCCGAAATAAAATATCTGATTTTTTATCTAAAAAGAAAGAATATGATGTAATATATATTCATTTTTTTGATTCTCTAGGTGGCGAAAGTCAAGGAGTTCCTCTATGCAGTACTATTTGGGTTAGAGAAAATCTACCTGAAATAGCAAGACCTCTAATTGGTAAATCAGATGAAGTCTTGAGTGGAATTAATACTTCTTGGAGATCTACCATTTTCGAAGATGATTTTATAGAAAAGAACACTTTGGACAAAGGAGAATATATTCCAATAGCGGATAAACTATTAGATAACTTTACAATATTATATGAGAAAATACTATACCATACTAATCGTTTTTGCAATGACTCCATAACTCCTAAACAATATATTAGATATTTAAATAAATTAGTTAAAAAACTTGACAAGTTACACCAGTCAACAATTAATATAGGTTTTCCTCCTAGTGAATGTAAAGACTTAGATAATAAGATTAATAATCTTGTAGCTTCTCTCCATGATATTTCAATTATTGTATCTGATAAAGATAGAGACTTTTTTAACATGTTAAATTGTATAAATATGAGTTTGAATAACATAGAAAGAGAACTACCAGAATATAAGTATGAAAGAAAAAAAGTGAAATAAATCCTTATGTATAAATTCAAAAATGATTTTTTATTGTCTCCTGTATTGAAAACTAAGAAAGATAACCTCTCAAAATTATGACAGCAAAAATAAAAAAGATCGAAGCTGATGGAATTACAATTTCTATAGTCAATCACGGTTCTGATCATTATATGAGCTTAACTGATATGGTAAAAGCTAAAGACGGAGATTTCTTTATAAGTGATTGGTTAAGAAACGCAAATACATTGGATTATATTGCAGCTTGGGAAACCATGAATAATCCAGGTTTTAATTATGGCGAATTCGCCATAATTAGACAATCAGCAGGAGCAAATTCATTTAAAATAAGTGTTAAAGAATTAACAGCTAGAGCTAATATTAAATGTTTGACAGCAAAAGCTGGTAGATATGGAGGAACGTATGCACATAAAGATATAGCTTTCAATTTTGGAATGTGGATTAGTCCAATGTTTCAACTTTATCTCGTAAAAGAGTACCAGAGATTAAAAGAAATTGAAACCAATCAATATAATTTAGAATGGGACGTGAAAAGAATTTTGAGTAAAGCTAATTATCATATTCATACGGATGCAGTTAAAAATCATATTATTCCCAAATCTGAATACGCATCAGACAAACAATGGGTTGAATATGCAGAAGAAGCTGATTTATTGAATGTAGCATTATTTGGTTGTACAGCCAAGCAATGGAAAGAATCGAATCCAAAACTGTCTTTAGAAGGAAATAATATGAGAGATTTTGCAAGTATTAATGAACTTGCTGTCTTGTCAAATCTTGAATCTATAAATTCTGAATTAATTAAAAGTGGAATTGAAAAAAGAATACGTTTTCAAAATATGCAAAGAATTGCAAAACAGCAATTAGAAATATTAAACAAAATGGATATTCTTAAATCAATTAAAAAACAATCAGATTCGACTTATATAGACGAAAAAAAGAAATTAGAATAAAGAAAAATAAAATGATCAAAAAGCTTTCACAAACCAACAAAGAAACTGCAACAGAAATCCGTTCCGTTTTTCAAGTTTCATACACGGTTGAAGCCGAATTGTTAAAAGCCATTGATTTTCCTCCTTTAAAAAGACCATTAGAAAGTTTTATACATAGTGACAACATATTTTTCGGTTATATAAAAAACAATGAACTCGCTGCAGTTGTTGAAATTCATCATACTGCAAAACAGACACATATTCAGAGTTTGGTAGTTGCTCCAAAATTCTTCCGACAAGGAATTGCATCACAGTTAATGGAGTTCGTTTTCAATACTTTTGATTCCAATTTATTTATGGTGGAAACTGGCGTAGCTAATGGTCCTGCAACTACATTATATTTGAAGTCTGGTTTTAAAGAAGTGAAACAATGGGAAACTGATCATGGAATTCGAAAAATACGTTTTGAACGGAGAATTGATATATAATGTTATCCTTCACGACTTATCAATTCAATTAAAACTCAGAAAAATTACTGCTTATTAAAAAATAAGTAAGAACTTCGTAATACGACAAGCTAGTAACTCCATGGCAATAGAAAACATACCCGAAATCTATCTTACAGACACTAAAAAGAAACCCGATTTATTTGTCTACGATTTTAAGATGACGAATGATGTTGTGAAAAGCAAAGTCAATCTGGGAATGAATATGTTTAGCTTTTTACAAGTTGGAAAGAAGCAAGTTCATTTTGCTGGAAATTCGGTTGCCGTTAATAAAGATCAATCGTTATTGCTGAAAAAAGGAAATTGGTTGTGGACAGAATTGTTGGAAACAGAAGCCGTTTATTATTGTAAACTATTATTCTTTTCTGAGAAAGTACTCAAAGAATTTTTAGAAAAACACACAGAAGCAACACAAGGTGTAACTGATGAAGTTCCGTATTTTGTCATTCGGAATGATGCATATATTACTTCGTATTTAAATTCTTTGGCAACCATTAATGAAGCGCCCGCGATTTTTATGGAAAACTTACTTTCTGTAAAGTTTGAAGAACTTCTACTCTATCTTATCAATAAATACGGAAACACGTTTAAATTGTATTTAGAATCGTTAATCGTTCAAGAAACATCTTCTTTTAAAAAAATTGTGGAAAGCAAAATACATTCCAATTTAAAACTGGAAGAAATTGCCTTTTTATGTAACATGAGTTTGTCTACATTTAAACGTCATTTTATCAAAGAATATAGTGTTTCTCCAGGAAAATGGTTGCAAAACAAACGCCTTCAAAAAGCAAAAGAAATGCTAGAGCAAGGAAATTGCAAACCTTCTGATATTTATTTAGATTTTGGGTATAACAACCTTTCAAACTTTAGTATTGCGTTTAAAAATAAGTTCGGTTTTAGTCCGAGTAAAGTTTCTTGAAAATCTGAGTTCGATTTTAAGTCAACAGTGAGTTTCTTCTTTTCCGCAGTATAGTAGGGATTTTGCGTTAAAAATTTTTGAAGCCTTGGAAAAAATTTAGAAAAATTCATGCGGTTTTAATTTTTCTCCTAAAAAGAAAAATTAAAAATACCTCTGGAAAAGCGCACTTTCTTTTGTTTCTTTTCTTTGTGCGAGCAAAGAAAACGAAAATAAAAAACTAAGTTTTCAGGATTTTCAAAAATTGATTTGAATGAAGCCTAAATTATACTCACGTTTAAAAATTCTTCCTTCATTCTGCTATTTTCTACTTTTGACCTTTTTTCATAAACCAATGACCTTTTTTAGTAATAGAAAATAGTGCATTCTTCTGTTATTTTGCAGTATTATTTTAATTAGAAAAAAACAACAGTATGAATATTACATTAAAGCAAGCAGAAAAAATAATTTCAGTAGCACAAGCAAAATCTATTGAAATAGATACAAAAATGAACATTGCAGTAGTTGATGCAGGAGCAAATTTAGTCGCTTTTGCACGTATGGATGGCGCTTGGTTAGGTTCGTTAGACATCTCGATCAAAAAAGCAAAAACAGCACGTTATTTTGACATGAATACAGGAATTATTGGAGAGTTATCGCAGCCTGGCGGAGCACTTTACAATATTGAACATTCTAATAACGGATTGATTACATTTCCTGGTGGCGTGCCAATTAAAAGCGCAGCAGGCGAAGTTATTGGTGCAATTGGAGTAAGTGGAAGTTCTGTTGAAAACGATCATACAGTTGCAGAAGCAGGCGCTTTAGCACTTTAATAATCAAATAGCTATAAATTAAAAAGCTGTTTGAAAAGTCACATTTTCGTCAAACCGAACTTGATTCGGTTTCTCATAACAATTGAAAATCAGTTTAATGAGATTCTGAAATAAATTCAGAATGACGACTTTAATACTTTTCAAACAGCTTTTTTATGATTCTATGTTTCTATTTCTACAAAGCGTTGTCCATAATATCTTGGACAACTTCTGGGTTTAGTAATGTACTTGTATCACCTAAATTGCTCGTATCTTTTCCTGCAATTTTTCGTAAAATTCGACGCATAATTTTCCCCGAACGTGTTTTTGGCAATCCGTTGGTGAATTGTACTTTGTCTAACTTCGCAATCGGTCCAATTTGTTCCGTAATGATTTGATTGATTTCTTTGCGTACATTATCGTGATTTCGGCTTTCGCCAGTTTCTTTTAACGTAACATAACCATACAATGCATTTCCTTTGATATCGTGCGGAAAACCTACAATTGCCGATTCCGCCACCGCAGGATGTTCGTTGATCGCATCTTCAATTGGCGCTGTTCCTAAGTTATGACCAGAAACAATAATAACATCATCTACTCTACCTGTAATTCGGTAATATCCGACTTCATCGCGCAAAGCACCATCGCCTGTAAAATATTTGTTTTCGTATGCTGAA
>NZ_JBGCDL010000178.1:0-10461 GCF_045105435.1 Kordia sp.
CTTATCAAAGCAAGATTTTGGTAAACTAAAATCATTTTGATAGCTTATAGGAAGTATTAACAGTAAGAGAAGTCAATATGAAAAAAAGAGAAATCACAAAATTAAGTCTTAACAAGAAGCAAATCTCAACACTAACTTTTTATAATTTACGTGGAGGAAGATTGGTACATGCAGATTCTGACTGCGAAGGAACATGTTCTTGTAATTGTACTAATGCAGAAAATCATACCTGTGATTGCGATACGGAAGAATCAGATTGTTTGCCATGTAACTCAAAATAATAAGTCGTTATTTATAAATGTTGGATTATAAGTGTTATGAACTGATTTTTTATTTGGATACTTTTGAGAAATAATTAATCACAAAAATTAATACTTATGAAAAAAAGAGAAATCTCTAAACTGAATTTAAACAAAAAACAAATTTCTTCATTTAATGTACTGAATCTGCGTGGAGGAAATCTCGGAGTAGAAACAGAATGTGAACAATCGTGCGATTGTGAAATTACAAGGGTACAAACTTGTGGAACAGAAAAATCATCTTGTATTCCATGCTATTCAATTCCTTAAAATATAATTTTGGTAAAAAATTAACAACGAAGCTATTGTGATTCCATCAGAAACCTAATATCTTCGTTATATAAGGTAAAGAAGCAACTTTTATAGTTGCTTTTTTTACACTAAAAAGGTTAAATTTACACATGCCTAAACAAAAACAAGCCAAATATGATCATGCCTATTTACGCATGGCAAAAGAATGGGGAAAACTCTCTTATTGCGAACGTAAACAAGTCGGTGCGATTATTGTAAAAGATAGAATGATAATCTCTGATGGATACAATGGAACGCCATCAGGATTTGAAAATTTCTGTGAAGATGAAGAAGGATACACCAAATGGTATGTACTGCATGCAGAAGCAAATGCCATCTTAAAAGTAGCCGCTTCCACGCAATCCTGTGTTGGTGCTACGTTGTATATTACGATGTCTCCTTGTAAAGAATGCAGCAAGCTCATTCATCAAGCAGGAATTAAAAGAGTCGTGTATGTTGACGCATACAAAGATGACTCAGGCATACAATTTTTACAAAAAGCAGGCGTTGAAGTAGAACACATTCCAACACTTCAAACCTCATAAAAAATAAAATTTGAATAAAAGAACTCAATACTTACTTCCCGTGATCATTGCAGCCGCAGTTGCCGCAGGTGTATTTATTGGTGGAAAATTAAACTTCAGTGCATCACCCGAAACACTATTTTCATCGAACAGAAGTAAAGACAAACTCAATCGCCTAATTGATTATATTGATTACGAATATGTAGATAATGTTGATGTAGATAGTATTGTAGATGTCACCGTGACAAATATTCTCGAAAACCTAGATCCGCATTCGGTATACATTTCTTCAGACGAAGAAAAAAGAGTAGCCGAAAACATGCAAGGCGATTTTGTCGGAGTTGGTATTAGGTTTGACATGATAAATGACACCTTAACGGTAGTAAGAACGCTAGAAGGCGGACCAAGTGTTGCCGCAGGAATTAGAGCTGGCGATCGCATTCTTATGGCAGATTCCGATACTTTGTACGGAAAAAAAATGCGCAACACGCAAATTATTTCAAAATTAAAAGGTACAGAAGCTACGTCTGTAAAGCTGAAAATTTACCGTAAAGAAACAGATGAAAAATTTCATATCAATCTAAAAAGAGCCAAAGTTCCTATAAAAAGTGTGGTAGCACATTATATGTTGACTGACGATTTAGGGTATATAAAAATCAATCGTTTTTCAGAAACAACTTATGACGAATTTAAAGCGGCACTGAGAACTCTACAACGAAAAGGAGCCAAGAATTTGACGCTTGATTTACGAAATAATCCTGGTGGAATTTTAGATGTTACACGCGATATTGCAGATGAATTTTTGAAAGATGGAAAGTTAATTCTTTTCACAAAAAACAAAAAAGGGAAAATTGACAACTATTACGCAACATCCAAAGGTAGTTTTGAAAATGGCGAAATTTATGTGTTGATCAATGAAAAATCGGCTTCTGCAAGTGAAATCATTGCAGGTGCTTTGCAAGACAATGACAAAGGCGTTATTGTAGGAAGAAGATCATTTGGAAAAGGATTGGTACAACGTCCAATGCCACTTGGCGATGGTTCGGTTGTGCGCCTAACAATTTCACGGTATTATACACCAACAGGACGTTCCATTCAGCGTTCATACAAAAAAGGACACAACGACTATTTTGATGAGTATTACGAACGTTTCAAATCAGGTGAATTAAAGTCAATTGACAGCATTAAAGTAGCAGATTCGTTACGATTTGAAACACCAAAAGGAAAAATTGTATATGGCGGTGGCGGAATTATTCCAGATGTATTTGTACCACTTTTAAGTACACCAGAACAATTATCGCTCGAACGTGGACTGCGCACTAAAATAGTAGGTTATATGGATGAATTTGTATTCAATAAACTTGATGCAGACAGAACGATGTACAGCAATATGACGCTTCAAGAATTTGTGCAAAATTTTAATGTTACAGACGAAATGCTAACAGAATATGCAGCGTTTTTTCGTAAAATGCGCGGACAACGTATCTACATTGAAAAATATGCTGACCAGATGAGAAGACATATCAAAGCCATTTATATTGAGCAATTATTTGGAATGAATGGATATCAGCAACAGCTCAATCAAGGCGATAAAATGATTGAAAAAGTGATGGAGTTGCACAATGATTAATTTTTGAATTGTAAATGCTGAATTTTAAATTAGACTTCAAAAACCCAATTTCTAATCAAACAGAATTCGTGTTGATCTAAAAAGTACTAGTGATCCAAAAAAAACAATTTGTGAATTCGTGGTGAAAACTAAATCTTCCAAACTTTAAATCCATCCAATATTCCATTCAAGAAGTTGGAAGGTAATTTAGAAAAATCTAACAGCGTAGCGGTCTAACATCTAACAGCGCAAGCGATCTAAAATCTAGACTTTATCATGCACTTTCGTGTGATTTCCGTCGTTCCAAAGCGTTAAAATATCAGTGGCAACTTGTGCGCCACTTCCAGCGGCAATGGCAAACTGACTTCTCCAACCTGCAATCGTTCCGCACACATACAAACCTTCTTTTACCAAATGATCTTCGTTTTTTAAGTACACACGATCTTTTTTTGTAGCAGCTCTCGGATGCGGCGCTGTAAATTCGTCCAAACCATCAATAGTAAGTGGTTTTGAATAATTGAGTGCAATGACAACAAGTTTACTTTGATAAGTATTTTTATTGGTAATGATTTGAAAATTACCAGTTTCACCTGAAATTTCAAGTACTTTTTCGTTAGCAATTTGCGCAACATGCGGATACGCTTCTGCTAACTGTGCTTGCCCTTCTTTTAAAATTGCAGCACCTGTTTTTCCTTTCGGTAAACCGAGTACATTATTAAACAAGGCATTTTGTAAGTGTGAAGACTTTTGATGCAATACAATACCAATATCCTTAGTTGTAGCAAATGGTTTTTCCTTTGCAGAACCTAACACAAGCGCGCATTGCATTCCAGAAACGCCGCCACCAATAACGAGTACATCAAACATTACTTGTTATGATTTTTTACTTTCTCTTCAATCTTTTTAGACGTTAGAAAAATTAATAAAATTAAAATTACGCACATCGCAGCAACAATACTAACTACGGCAACCAAACTGTCGCCCTGAAGTAAATTGTCAAAATCTAACTTTGTTGCATTGTAAATACTCAGTATAATGGCAAGAACAATAAATATATAAGAGAATTTTTTCATAACAATTTTATCTTTTATTTAAAATACGCTAAAAGAATTTCATTTTTCAGCGCTGTAGCTTTTTTATCAATTTCTGGCGGTTTTGCCAATTTTTCTGGACTGCTAAAATACGATATTTCTCGGTAATATTTTTCTACATCTCCTGTATCATCTTCATCTTTGAGTGTGTACTCGTATTTATCCGTTATAGTCTTTGTTATCCAATTCAAATGTTTGTCAAAAGTATACTCCGCTAACTGAGTTCTTGCAGCAACGTTTTTATCTGAGTCAATTTCAGCATCTTTTGTAACATTTCCGTAGTTGTCAACCGATTTAATAAAGGTTTTTTGCAAACCTTCTTTTACATCTTCATAGGAACCACGTCGTGCCTTTGGAATATTGGTCTCAAAAAGTAATTTCGTTACTTTGGTATTTTTCTCAGGATACTCATATATGTATCTATATCCGTAATATCCACTTGGTTTTATCGTTTTGTCAAATTTCATCACCAAACGTCCCAAAGTATCTCGTATATACGTATCTAAAGTATTGTAAGTCATAATTTGATTTGAAGAAGTATATTTTACAGATTGAAGATACGGTTTCCCTTTAATGATTTCATACACATATTCATCTGTACGTTCATTGCTGGCACCATTACCCAAAAACTTTCCTTTGTTATGCTCTAGCTGAATCAATTTTGCATTATCAAATGTTTTTGTAGTTATATATTGGTAGTAACTTCTTCCTCCTGCACGTTCTTCCAAACCTTTAATTGTTACAATAATATCAGTTCCTTGTTTTTGGTACGAATATGTTTTGTATTCATCAAAGTGATACACAGAATCTTTGGTTATTTTATATTCAAAATACGTTAATAAGTTTCCATAAGTATCATAAGACATACGTTCTACACGAGAATCCTTATCACCATAATGGTCTTCATCATTATCGCGGCTTTCACGATGCACGATATTTCCTTTTTTATCATAAAAATAAAAATAAGTATTATCTTCATTTTTCAACTTTGTCATCTGTCCTGCTGCATTAAAATGAGCCTCTGTATGTACATACACAGTATCGCCTTTCATTGCAATAGGATCACCATAGCCAAACTGATTGGAAAATTGACGTACGTATCTTGGTTGCTTATTAAAAATAGTATCAAATCCGCTTGAAATGGTAATGTTGTACATAAAGCTTTCTAAAGTCTTATCGACAGCAATAGGATCAATTAATTTCTCTGACCAATTGTTTTTTGTACCAACAGATTGTCCACTTGCATAATTCACACATAACAAAATGCTAAAAATAAATAGGATATAAGAGCTTAATTTCATTTCATTGTAAATATTTCTTGAATCCCCGAAGTAAATATCTTAACGGCAATGGCTAATAAAATAACGCCAAAAACTTTTCTTAAAATACGAATTCCGTTTTGTCCCAACCAACGTTCAATGTTAGCAGAAGCTTTCAACACAATATACATAATAATCATATTGATTAAAATGGCGATCACAATATTTTGTGCATCAAACTCAGCACGAAGCGACAAAATCGAAGTCAAACTTCCAGGTCCAGCAACCAACGGAAACGCAATAGGAAATACAGAAGCATCACTCATAGCATCTTCGCCATCTTCCTTAAATAAGGTAATTCCTAAAATCATTTCTAGTGCCAGAAAAAATAACACAAACGAACCTGCAACGGCAAACTGACTTGCGGTAATTCCAATTAAATTCAGCATGCTTTGTCCAATAAACAAAAATACGGTCAAAATTACACCTGCAATAATGGTGGCTTTTCCAGACTGAATGTGTCCAGTTTTACGTCGTAGATCGATGATAATAGGTATGTTTCCGATAATATCAATTACCGCAAAAAGCAACATACTAGCTGTTAAAATATGATTCCAATTCAAATTCATTTTAGTATATCTTTAAATTCGCGGCAAATGTACATTATTCGCCTAATTATCAAAGAGAAAACATGTGTTTTTTAGTTTAAATTAAGGTGAATAAATCATTGCTTTTAAGTTTGCATAAAAAGTCAAAATAAACAGTCAGAAAAAAAAGTATATTTGCCACATGTTTCAAATAGGAAAAACCATCATTTCAGAAGATATTATTGAAAACGACTTTGTATGCAATTTGGCTGCATGCAAAGGTGAATGTTGTATTGCAGGTGATGCAGGCGCGCCACTTGAAAAAGAAGAAGTCAAAATATTAGAAGAAATCTACGATACCGTAAAACCTTTTTTACGCAAAGAAGGCATTGAAGCCATCTCAACACAAGGAACCTATATTGTGCAAGAAAATGGCGACTTAGAAACTCCTTTAGTAAATGGTGCCGAATGTGCCTATGTTATTTTTGATGAAAAAAATACCGCTTTGTGCGGAATTGAAGAAGCCTACAATAAAGGTTTGGTCGATTGGAAAAAACCTATTTCCTGTCACCTATATCCAGTTCGAGTAGAAGCCTACAGTGATTTTGCCGCAGTAAATTATCACAGATGGCCAATTTGTGATGACGCCTGTTCTTTAGGAAAAGAATTACAAGTACCAACCTATAAATTTGTCAAAGAAGCCTTGGTTCGAAAATTTGGAGAAGACTGGTACGGAGAATTAGAAAAAACTGCAAAAAAATTAGGTCGCTAATTATTAAAAATTCATTTTCCCATTTTTTTTTGCAATCTCTTGTTTTATCGCTGCTAGCAAAGAATTGATTCTTGTAAGTATTTGATAATCAGTAAAAAATGCCATTTCTCAAAACGTTAAAAAAGTAGGAAAAAACTGTACTGTTGTTAAAAACTCACTAACTTTGTGAATAAGTTAGACTTTCATTTTCGCATACAATTTTTCATCTTTGTTATTCCCAAATCAAACAATAGTCTTTTACCCAATTTTACATTAAAAAACCCGATAATTTTATGTCATCAGCAGTAGAACCCATCTTACAAGAAAACAAAGACAGATTTGTGATTTTTCCAATCAAACATGCAGATATTTGGGAATGGTATAAAAAATCTGAAGCTAGTTTTTGGACAGCTGAAGAAATTGACCTTCACCAAGATTTAACAGATTGGAGCACTAAGTTAAATGATGACGAACGTTATTTTATTAAACATATTCTTGCCTTTTTTGCAGCATCAGACGGAATTGTAAATGAAAACTTAGCAGAGAACTTTGTAAATGAAGTACAATATTCTGAAGCGAAGTTTTTCTACGGATTCCAAATTATGATGGAAAACATTCACTCAGAAACATACTCATTATTAATTGACACGTATGTGAAAGATGAAAAAGAAAAAGACAAGTTATTTAAGGCAATTGACAATTTTCCAGCAATCAAAAAGAAAGCAGATTGGGCTTTACAATGGATTGAATCACCAAGTTTCGCAGAACGCTTAATTGCATTTGCTGCCGTAGAAGGTATTTTCTTTTCAGGAGCTTTCTGTTCTATTTATTGGTTGAAGAAAAGAGGAATTATGCCTGGGTTAACTTTCTCAAACGAGTTAATTTCTCGTGATGAAGGTGTGCACTGTGATTTTGCAGTACACTTACACAATAATCACCTAGTAAATAAAGTTCCTAAAGACCGTATCCGTTCTATAATCGTAGATGCATTAAATATTGAGCGCGAATTCGTCACAGAATCTTTACCTGTAAGTCTTATTGGAATGAATGCTAAATTGATGACGCAGTACTTGGAGTTTGTTACCGACAGACTTTTACAAGAATTAGGTTGTGAGAAAGAATACAATGTAACAAATCCATTCGATTTTATGGATATGATTTCTCTTCAAGGTAAAACAAACTTCTTTGAAAAAAGAGTTTCAGAATACCAAAAAGCAGGTGTGCTTAATAAAGAAGAAGAGAAAGATAAATTTAGCTTTGACGCTGATTTCTAAAAGAAAATCCCTTTGATTTTGGTTGCACTGCAATCAAAGTTTTAAAACACATTAATAAAATACCAAATGCTAATTTTTTCGCCGAAAAATTAGTAAAATAACTAACCCCTTTTCTGAACGAGAGCAGAAAGGAACAAAAAACAGATGAGCGTATGTTTGTAGTAAAAAGAGACGGAAGAAAAGAGCCAATGATGTTTGACAAGATCACTTCACGAGTGAGAAAGTTATGCTATGGCTTAAACGATTTAGTAGATCCTGTAAAGGTTGCTATGCGTGTAATTGAAGGATTATACGATGGAGTAACAACTTCAGAATTAGATAACCTTGCCGCAGAAATTGCCGCCACAATGACGACTACGCATCCCGATTATGCACGATTGGCTGCGCGTATTTCCGTATCAAACTTACACAAAAACACAAAGAAATCATTCTCTGAGACAATGGTAGATTTGTATGAGTATGTAAACCCAAGAACAGGAAAAGATGCACCATTATTATCTGATGAGGTATATAATGTAATTATGGAAAATGCAGATCGCTTAGATTCTACTATTATCTATAATCGCGATTTTGGATACGATTACTTCGGATTTAAAACCTTAGAGCGTTCATACTTATTAAAGTTAAATGGTAAAATTGCAGAACGTCCACAACACATGTTAATGCGTGTTTCTGTTGGAATTCACTTAAATGACCTAGATGCTGCAATTGAAACGTATGAGTTAATGTCTAAAAAGTTCTTTACACATGCAACTCCAACGCTTTTCAACTCTGGAACACCAAAACCACAAATGTCATCATGTTTCTTGCTTGCAATGCAAGATGATAGTATTGATGGAATATACGACACTCTAAAACAAACGGCGAAAATATCACAATCAGCAGGTGGAATCGGCTTATCTATCCACAACGTGCGTGCTACAGGATCATACATTGCAGGAACCAACGGAACTAGTAATGGTATTGTACCAATGTTACAAGTATACAATGACACAGCGCGTTATGTAGATCAAGGTGGAGGAAAACGTAAAGGTTCATTTGCAATATATATAGAACCTTGGCATGCAGATATTTTTGACTTTTTAGATTTAAAGAAAAATCACGGAAAAGAAGAAATGCGTGCGCGTGATTTATTCTACGCAATGTGGATTCCAGATTTATTCATGAAACGTGTAGAAGAGAATGGTTCTTGGACGTTAATGTGTCCAAACGAATGTCCAAACTTATTCAACGTACACAGTGATGAGTTTGAAGAACTATACTTAAAATACGAATCGCTAAATAAAGGAAGAAAAACAATTAAGGCGCGTGAGTTATGGGAAAAAATCCTAGAATCTCAAATTGAAACCGGAACGCCTTACATGTTATATAAAGATGCGGCAAACCGTAAATCGAATCAAAAGAACTTAGGAACCATTCGTTCGTCAAACTTATGTACGGAAATCATGGAGTATACATCTCCTGATGAAGTAGCAGTTTGTAACTTGGCCTCGATTGCATTGCCAATGTTTATCAAAGGAAAAGAATTTGACCATGATGAGTTATTCCGCGTTACAAAACGTGTTACAAGAAACTTAAACAAAGTAATTGACAGAAACTACTATCCTGTAAAAGAAGCAGAAAACTCTAACTTCCGTCACCGTCCAATTGGATTAGGTGTACAAGGATTGGCAGATACATTTATCAAATTAAGAATGCCATTTACTTCGGATGAAGCTAAAAAACTGAACCAAGAAATATTTGAAACATTATATTTCGCAGCAGTAACGGCTTCTATGGAAATGGCAAAAGAAGAAGGTCCATACCAAACGTATGAAGGTTCGCCAATATCGCAAGGAGAATTTCAATATAATTTATGGGGAATTAAAGATGAAGAATTAAGCGGTCGTTGGGACTGGGGAACTTTACGTAAGGAAGTTGCTAAAAACGGAGTGCGTAACTCGTTATTAGTCGCGCCAATGCCAACAGCATCTACATCACAAATTCTTGGAAACAACGAATGTTTTGAGCCATATACGTCAAACATATATACACGTAGAGTACTTTCTGGAGAATTCATTGTTGTAAACAAGCATTTACTAGAAGATTTAGTAAACTTAGGATTGTGGACAGAAGATTTAAAGCAAGATTTAATGCGTGCTAACGGATCTATTCAACACATTGAAGAAATTCCACAAGACATCAAAGAATTGTATAAAACAGTTTGGGAATTAAGTATGAAAGATATCATTGACATGTCGCGTCACAGAGGATATTTCATTGATCAATCGCAGTCATTAAACTTATTCATGGAAGGTGCAACAATGGCAAAATTAACGTCAATGCACTTCTACGCTTGGAAATCTGGATTAAAAACGGGAATGTACTACTTACGAACAAAATCGGCAGTAGATGCAATTAAGTTTACTGTTAAGAAAGAGGTGAAAAAAGCGCCAGTTGCTGTAGAAGCTGCAGCTGCAATTGCTGTAGAAACAGTTGGAGCAAAACCAACATCGACACCAACTCCTGTGGCAGTTGAGCCATTAACGCCAGAAGAATTAAAAGAAATCATTGCACGATCAAAAGAAGGTCAAGATGACGATTGCTTAATGTGTGGTTCTTAAATCATACATTTTTACAAAAAACCAGCAAATAGAAAAAGGGAACGCTTTAAAAAGTGTTCCCTTTTTTATTTTTTAGTCGCACTTTGTTTTAAATATTGCCTAGTTATATATTGGTAATTATTTAAAACGACAAACGAAATGAAGCAGTATTTTCCCCTAGAAAGTCATCAACA
>NZ_JBGCDL010000179.1:0-2651 GCF_045105435.1 Kordia sp.
TGGTTTCAAAAAAGCTTTGCGTTACATATCTATAAGAAATTAAAACATCTTTCGTATTCGTGCCACCTTCCCACTGAAAGCCAGCACTATTATATCCACCAGATAGTATTTTAGAATTACTTAAAGCAACATTAAACACAGTACCTGAATTCATTAAATCTTGCTTAATCACATTAAACTTATCAATAACTTCTTCATTGATGCGCATTGATAATAGTTGGTCTTTATCGTACCCCAATTCTCTGTTTTTAGCAAATTGAATTTGTTGATAGACTATAATTGTTGCTATAATAAATACGATTGAAATGGTAAACTGCCCAACAACTAAGCCCTTTCTTATGAACGAAACTGAACCTTCGGTAACTTTTAGTCCTTTTAAAACGGCAACAGGTTTAAAAGACGATAAATAAAATGCTGGATATAAACCTGCTAGTAAACCACAAAAGACGGCAATGCTACATAAAATAAATGCATGTGTTGGGTTTGTTAAGCTTAAAGCCAGCTCCTTGTCTATTAGTAAGTTAAACTCTGGCAATAATGCAACCAAAAGCAAAATACTCACTACCGTTGCGATAAACGATAAAATTAAAGCCTCTGATATAAATTGTATAATCAATTGACTACGATTGGAGCCCATGGCTTTGCGCACGCCAACTTCGTTAGCACGTTTTTCGCTTCGTGCTGTGGATAAATTCATGAAATTAATACACGCTATAAAAAGAATGATAAACGCAATAAAGGTGAATAAAGTCACGTATTTAATACGACCGCCCACTTTTACACCATTTTCAAACTTTGACCTTAAATGCCAATCTTTCAGGGCATGTAAAATGGCGTAATCACTTGTATTTTCTTCTTTTGTAGCTATTAAACCTCTAACTTTTTTATTGACAGTTTCAAAATTAGAATTTGGCGATAATTCTACAAAAGTGTCTGAAAAATTAGTTCCATAAAAAGTCATCCATTCTTGACCAGCTGCATAGCGCTCAAAAGGTGCTATCCAATTGAAGGGAAATGACGTATTTTTTGGTAAATTTTCAATAATACCTGTGACTAAGTAATGATCTTTATTACTCATTTTTACAACCTTTCCCACTGCTTTTTCTCCAATACCAAAAAGTTGTTCGGCAGTTTGTTGTGTCAATACAATAGCTTCAGGATTCGTAAACGCATCTTTACGAGTACCTTCAATAAATTTTAGACTAAAAATATCTAAAAAGTCTTCGTCAACAAATCGTCCACGGCTGTTTATAGCATTATCGCCCACTGTAAATAAATGTTCTTGACTGCTAGTGCGAGTTGCTCTTAAAACCTCAGGAATATCATTTTTCATGTCTTGTGCCAAAGGTCCAGGTGACGCAAATATTGTACGCCACTGACCTTCATACGCTCGATTGGTTGGTACGTAGTATACATTTTCTGAACGGTCAAAAGATTGGTCAAAACTCAATTCATCTTCTACCCAAAGAAAAATTAAACAAGCACATGTAATTCCGATAGCTAATCCGAAAATATTTAAGAAACTGTAGCCTTTGTTTTTCTGTAAACTTCTGAAAGCAATTTTGATGTAATTGAGTATCATTGATTGTTCGTTTTTTGATTGATGCTACTATATAGTTAAGATGATTTTAAATATATAAGTAATTGAAAATAAATATTTTAAAATTTATTAAAGAACTTAAAGTGTTCGGTTTTATACCGTTTTTGCCCGAAACTGAATAGTTAAAACACTGTTCTATTCTGATCGCAATGAGTTTACAGGATTCGCATTTGCTGCATGTAACGTCTTTACACTAATAACCAACAAAGCAAAGAAAGTCATCGCAGCTCCGCTTAACAGAAATACCCAGAAGCTAATACTTGTTTTGTATGAAAAATCTTGTAGCCAATTATTTATTCCGTAATAAGCAATTGGTGCAGCAATAATAAACGCAATGGCTACGAGCACTAAAAATTCTTTACATAGCAGCATGTTGATTTGCAATAACGAGGCGCCCAAAACTTTGCGCACGCCAATTTCTTTGACACGTCGGTTTGTAGTATAAATCACAAGACCCAGAAGTCCCAAACAGCTAATTAAAATAGATAGACCAGTTGACCAGTTAAGTAACTTAGCTATTTTTTGCTCACGATCGTAAAACTTAGCAATGGTCTCGTCCATAAATTCCACACGATAATCATCAGTTTCGGTGTATACTTGTTGATAAGCGTTTTTGATTTTTGATAATGTGGATTTCAAATTTTCTGAAGATTCATTATGAAACGATACATGCACAGCTTCGTACAAACTAACATAAGGTCGGTACCAATCGCCTTCTAATGCCATCGGTTTTATTTCGGACTTTAAAGAACGTTGGTTAAAATCTGCCATTACACCAACAATGGGAATAAGCTTATTATTTGTTTCAACATGTTTTCCAATAGCTTCGGCTGGATTGGAAAATCCTAAGTTGTGCAATAAAGTTTCATTGATTACTAATTCTCTGATAGTATCGTTTCTGTAAAGGCGTCCTTCTAAAAGTTGAAGCTCAAACAATTTGGCGTAATTCAAATCACCATTAATATATTGCATTTCGGATTTTGCGATGTTTTTGCCATCGGTATAGGTAACATTTGTTGAATTTACTGCATTTGAAGCTGGTCCTTTTCCG
>NZ_JBGCDL010000180.1:0-9502 GCF_045105435.1 Kordia sp.
TTCATCGATTAATCCTGAAATGTGCACAAAATGTTCTTTGTTTGAACCTTCTTCTGTAATAAAACCAAATCCTTTGGCGTCATTGAAGAATTTTACTGTTCCTCTACTCATTGTAATAAATTTTAATAATTATTTTAATTAGTACAAAGATAATACCTAATTGCATGCGCCCAACCAATTTTTTAATTTTTTCTAATTGGTTACAATAATTTAATATTGGTTTTTTAAAGTTTATCGCTGTAACCTGCGTTAATTATGAGTTTTCTACTGTTTTTATGAAGCTAATAAAAACACGTACTTCTACCTGTTTTGTAGTTTCCGAAATACTACGCTTTATAATTCTGATGTATTATCTTACTTTTACGCTAAGTAATATGAAGAATAATTCGTTCTTTATAAAACCACTTTATGCAGCGATCTAAAATTTTGTTTCGTATATATAATTGTTGAAAAAACGCAAGAGAGGACGTAATATTTGCCGTTACAGATTTTCTTGCGTTTTGTTAATATTCAAGGAAGTCCAAGTCTAAATGGTAATTTTCGGGATCAAACGGATCTATATATAAAGTAGTTTCTTTTTGAATGTAAAACTGCATACGTAACGCAGTTTCACCCAAGTGAACAGTTTCTTCTATGATGAGTTCTTTTTGATGATATTTGAGCTTAAATGTGACTTTGCACAAAGTATGCTTTATATTTTTTTCGTTGTGATGCCCGTATCCTGAAATTTCATTCAATGCAGCCGCTTTTCCTGTTACAATCGTATTTTTTTGATACTGATTTCTTTCTTGAATGATTGCATTATCGAGCTTTACGGGAATTTTATCAGCCTTTTCTTTAAGATTACGGAGATGTGTGTCATATAGTTTGCCACGTTTTTTGGAGTTGTGATTGATTGAAAAATTTATATATATACTGTACATCCAAAAAGGTATTGAAATAATGATTCCTATACTTACGAATGTCCAATTGGTTTGCGAAGTTTTCAATCCGACAATAATCATAATTATTGCTAGAAAGAATAGCCCAAATATGAAGAAAAAACCAATACTAGAAAGACGCTCTTTGATGTTCATAGATTTTTACAATTTTACCTTTTGATAGGAATTATAAAATACCAATTTGTTACAGTTTTTCTTGTAAAACTTTAATCTCGTCACGATATTTAGCTGCATCCATAAAGTTCAACTCTTTGGCAGCAGTTTCCATGGATTTACGCTTTTCGCGAATTAACTTCTCTATTTGCGCTTTAGTCAGGTATTCCAAATCTGGTTCGGCAGCGGCTTTCGCTTTGATTTCGTCTTCCCAAGCCAAGCTATCGTCTTTTCCAAGAATAGAAGTTAATGCTTTGTTCAAGCCTTTTGGCGTAATTCCGTTTTTGGTATTGTATTCAATTTGCTTTTCACGTCTGTATGCAGTTTCATCCATGGTTTTTTGCATACTTTTCGTAATCTTATCCGCATACAAAATCGCTTTCCCATTAATGTTTCTCGCGGCTCTACCAACGGTTTGTGTTAACGATCGCGCCGAGCGTAAAAAACCTTCTTTGTCAGCATCTAAAATGGCAACTAATGATACTTCGGGTAAATCTAAACCTTCACGGAGTAAATTCACACCGATCAACACATCAAACAAACCTTTACGTAAATCTTGCATAATTTGAACACGTTCTAACGTATCAACATCACTGTGAATGTAGCGACAACGAATTTGAATTCGCGATAGATATTTCGTCAATTCTTCCGCCATACGTTTGGTCAATGTCGTCACCAATACACGTTCATCTTTTTCTGTTCGCAGGTGAATTTCTTCTACCAAATCATCAATCTGATTTAAGCTTGGACGCACTTCTATAATCGGATCTAGCAATCCTGTTGGGCGAATTACCTGTTCTACAAAAATACCATCCGTTTTATGCAATTCATAATCTGCAGGCGTGGCACTTACATAAATTACCTGATTTTGAATGGCTTCGAATTCTTCAAACTTCAACGGTCGGTTGTCCATTGCGGCTGGCAAACGGAAACCGTATTCTACTAAATTTTCCTTTCTACTTCTGTCGCCACCATACATGGCGTGGACTTGCGAAACCGTTACGTGACTTTCGTCAACGACCATTAAATAATCATCTGGAAAATAATCTAACAGGCAAAAAGGGCGTGTTCCTGGCAATCGTCCATCCAAATATCTTGAGTAGTTTTCAATTCCGGAGCAATAGCCTAATTCGCGAATCATTTCCAAGTCAAAATTTGTGCGTTCTTCCAAACGTTTTGCTTCTAAATGTTTCCCAATTTCTCTAAAATAATCTACCTGTTTCACCATATCTTCTTGAATTTGATGAATGGCATTTTGCAATACTTCTGGCGAAGTCACAAACATGTTTGCAGGATAAATGGTGAGTTGCTCGTATTTTTCAAGCACATTATTTGTGGCAGGATCAAAAGATTCTATTTCTTCAATTTCATCACCAAAAAAGTGAATTCTAAAGGCAAAATCGGCATATCCAGGAAATACATCTACCACATCACCTTTTACACGAAACGAACCGCGAAGAAAGTCTGCGGTTGTTCTTGAATACAAACTTTGCACCAAACGATGTAATAATTTCGTTCGCGAAATCACTTGATCGCGTTCTAGTTTGATCACATTCTTTTGGAATTCAATCGGATTTCCAATACCGTACAAACACGAAACCGACGCAATTACAATGACATCACGGCGACCCGAAAGTAGGGAAGAAGTCGTGCTTAAACGCAACTTTTCAATTTCTTCATTGATCGATAAATCCTTTTCTATATACGTTCCTGAAGTCGGAATGTACGCTTCTGGCTGATAATAATCGTAGTAGGATACAAAATATTCAACGGCATTTTCAGGAAAAAACAACTTAAATTCTGAGTATAATTGCGCAGCCAAGGTTTTATTATGTGCCAAAATCAGCGTTGGTTTTTCTACCTGTTCAATTACATTGGCAACTGTAAACGTTTTCCCCGAACCCGTAACACCTAACAAAGTTTGGTATTGTTCGTCGGTTTCAATTCCAGAAACAAGTTGTTTAATTGCTTGCGGTTGATCGCCCGTAGGCGAAAAGTCAGATACAATTTTAAACTTCATATTATGTGTTTGCTTTTTTTGTTTTGGGCGTTTCCCTTTGGGTCAGGCTTTCGGCAGTCGCTCTCTGCGAGGAGCTTCAACAATGCCTCAATCCTTAACGCAACTTCATACAAAAATAGTGAAAAGAAACGAGCATCAACATTCATTGTACATTGAAAAATTAATCATTGACAAAGATATGGTGATGCTCGTTTTAGTGCTCAGAACGTTTATTTTCTGATTTATTATTTCGTTTTCTTCAAATACCAATAAAAGGTTTCGGAAGTTATAAAAGACGGTGCTTATCTAGCGCGACCAGTATCTAAATCCCAAAAATAGAAAAAGAAAAATCCTGCTGCCATTTCAGGCTTGATTCCGTCACAATCTCCAATTCTACTGCCTTTGTAATATACATCTCCGTCACTTTCTATTTTTCCAACTCTTGATCCTTTTACATACACATCTCCGTCCGATTCTATTTTTCCGACTCTTGATCCTTTGTAATAAATATCTCCGTCACTTTCAATCTTCCCAATACGAGAACCTTTTCTGTAAACATCACCATCCGATTCAATTTTCCCTACACGAGAACCTTTTACGTAGATGTCTCCGTCGCTTTCAATTTTACCAATTCTACTTCCTTTATAATACACACTTTGTGCATAACAGGTAGTTCCTATACATAGAAATAATAGCAAGAATAATACTTTTTTCATTGTTGTTTAATTTAGTTTTTAATTTGGTGTGATTTTATTCAGCGTAATAAAAATTTCATTGAAGCGTACGATGCTAAATTCTTAGATTGTAGATTGAATGTAGTTTGCCTTAGGCAGATTTAAACGTTCCAATTTGCCAAAGTATTCCGCTAGGATCATGCAAAAAGAATACATTTCCCCACGGTTTGTATACAATTTCGGATAGGCGTACATTTTCATACTTTTCGGTCAATTGTAGACTTTGTATATGTTTTAGCGTGTTTGGTAAATCGTCCACTTCAAAGAAAATCATGGTATTGTCTACCCAATCTTTTACGTAAGCATCTTGCAGGTAAAACCCAAATTCTCCCATATAGAAGTAAGACATATTTCCTGGGATTTCTATTTCTTCAAAGCCTACATCTGAATAAAACTGACGAGAAATAGTATAGTCTTTAGCGCCAATAAATGCTCTGATAGATTTCCCTGGGATATTCATTTTGAATCGTTTTTAGAATGCTTAATTGCTTTCAATAAACGGTAATTTACGAAATTATTTAAGCAGTTTTCAGTATTTTAATAACTTCTTTCGCAGTTTCATTCCAATGTGTGTCAGAAGTGTTTGTGTTGATTTTAGCTTCTAGTAACGGAATGAAGTCTTCGTGTTGCAATTTTTCAATTGGATCTAGAATATGGTAGTTATCCTCATCAAAAGCTTCTAATTTGGTTTTTAATACAGAAAAAATTCGTTGATCTTTTCGGTTTGCTAATCCAACCATAGCTTCAAATCTAGTATCTTGATGCGTATCTTCAATATTTTGCCAAAGGGCATTTCTAATTTCAGGAGTATCAGTTTCTATTTGTGTGCCTAATCCGAAAGTTGCCCAATTACGAACGTCGTGATGTTTGTCTTTTGATAATTGAATCAATGTATGGATAGCTGTTTTATGTTCAATGCCAGATAATGCCAATGAAAGGTCAAAGCGAACATCAATATTGGGATGATTTTTAAACGAAGCTAGTTTTTCTATTTGTACTTCATTTAAGTTGTGATTGTTGTGTGCAATTGACGAGAATAGGGCAACTAATACTTTTGGCGATTGCTCTTCTTGAAGCATATAAAAGTAGCGCAATATCGTTTTTTTCTGCTGAAATCTCGGATCAAAACCTAATTGTGCTAATATGTAAATCCCTAGAATTTTTTCTTTGTCTATGGAAGATTTCGTTAATTCAAAAGCAATATTATAGACTTTCTTATTGACGCGACTTCTGAGTTCGGTAATATAATTCCAGTAGTTTGTTTGGTTTTTATTCGATAAAACTCTTGAAATAATTTTTTCAGTTGTCCAATGTTTAATTTTCATAGCAATAGACTATCGCTTCAGTGTAAAATGTCCTTTTACATCAAAAGAATTTGGTCCATCTTTAATTTCTGCTAAGAACCAATAATCACTCGATGGCATTCTACGACCTCTGTAGTTTCCGTCCCAACCTGGATCGTTTGCACGTAATGTTGTGAGTAGTTTTCCGTAACGATCAAAGATGTACACAACCGATTTTGGCAAGGTTTCTATTCCTATAATATGCCATGTATCGTTGAATCCATCGTTGTTTGGTGTTACAAATTTTATGTAATCAATGACAACAACTTCTTCGCTTACTTCGCCACAACCGTTTACATCAGAAACCGTTACTACGTGATAGCCTGGTCCAACAAATTCAAATACGTTTGAAATTTGTGGTGTTCCGCCATCTAGAGCATATAAGTAGTCTCCGTTTCCGCTTGCAGTTACGGTAATTGTATTGTTGTCGGAAAAGTTTAGAACATCTACTTCAACAATAGTTGCTAATTCTGATTCGTTCACATTAAAACTAGCTGATTCATCACAACCAAACTGACTTGTTACCGTGACTGAATAGGTGCCAACACTTGTAATGTCGATAGAAGCAGTAGTTTCTCCAGTTGACCAAAGGTATGAGATTCCAATGTCTGAATTTGCAGTTACTGTTAACGGAAGATCGTTTAAACACAAGGTAATATCTTCCGGAAGATCAATTACAGGCAGCGGATGCAGAATTGTCATAAATGAAGTCGTTGCAAAACAACCTGTGACATTATTTTCTAAACGTGCATGAATGATTTGTTCGTTAAACGCATTGAATAAGGTAGGCAATGGACTTACATCGTTTTGCGCATCTTCAATACTTACATGATAACTTACTGTGAATAATGCTGGATTTTGCGTTCCTAAAATAGTTGCAGACTGTCCCGAAAAGTTGAACGTCTGTGTTGAGTTTGCATTGTCACTAATACACGCTTGCATATCACTTACAGAGTTTGCTATAGGGTTTGGATTCATAGTCACGTCAATACTTCTCACAATGAAACAACCTGTAACATCATCTTCTGCTCTGATGAAAATCGTTTCTGGGTTTGACATGTATGTGTAAATGTTTGGAAGCGAATTTGTATCACTTTCCGCATCAGCAGCAGTATTGTAATATTCTATAGAAACTCCTGTTGAATCATCGATAATGATATCTTCTATCTGACTTAAATCTACCGTTCCAGGAACTTCTGCATCACAAAAAGTAGCTTCGGTAATGTTATTTAATACTGGAGGTAAGTTTACATTTAACGTAAACGGAACTGTTACGTAACAACCTGAAATTGTATTGATCAAACGTACAACTATTGGTTGCGGATTGTTAGTATTTGTATAGTTTGTAGGATCTGGAACTACGTTTGTTCCGTTATCAGCAGCATCTTGCGATTCGTGATAGGTAATGACAACATTGTCTTGACGAATGTTTAAGATAGAAAATTCGGCTTCTGTCAAATCAAAAACCACTTGTCCGTCATAATCTACATCACAAACAGTTACATCTGGCGCAGGATTTGCTTCGGGAACTTGCACAACATTCAGTGCAAAATCTACCACAGTGAAACAATTAGAATCATTCGTAATTCTCGCATAAATTGATTGCGGATTTACTGTATTTGTAATGGTAGTTCCAATCGGATCTATATCAGTGGATGCATCTTCAAATGTAGCGTGAAATGTGATGTCTAGGTTTTGTGCAATTCCTGCTGCAATTTCGTCTTGTGTAGCGGTTAAATCGAACGTATCTGTACCATCATTTGTAATATCGTCACAGACAAAAATATCTGTCGGTTCATTGAATATTGGCGCTGGACTTACTTGAATGACAAAATCAGAAACAGCAAAACAGTCTGGATCGGTGTCATTTTCAATACGAACGTGAATGGTTTGCGGATTTGTTTGATTTGCAAACGGAATGGTTTTGTCAATTTCGTTTGTTTTGTCTAAAGCATCTTGCGCAGTAGGATAGTAGAGCACAGTCATGTCTGTTTGATCGTCTAAAATTTCATCATCTCTAGTTTCCATGATAAAATTTTCTGTTTGATCGGTATCTGTTTCACACAATTGATAGATGTCTGTCGCAGTAACTTCAGGAATTGTATTTACAATGATCGGAATTTCTACCCTAGCAAAACAACCTGTTGTGGTATTTTCGACACGAACAAAAGCAGATGTAGTTGCTGTATTGAATGCTGTAGGATCAGTTATAATTTCATCATTATTAATTACGCCACTTAATGAAGTGTGGTACGAAATGTTGATATTGTTTAAATCGGTAATAATTTCAGGAAGACTTTGTGTTATGTTTACATCGGCAATTCCATCCGTATCATCATCACAAATTAAAATAGGATTTGGTTCATTAACTTCGGGTGCAGGCAATACTTCTAACATGAATGTGCCAATATCTGAACAAAAAGTGCTTGTATTTCTGTATCTAAAGAATATTTCTTGCGGATTTGAAGAGTTCACGATAGGTTCTGTAACAGCATTGGTAGAAAAAATGGCATCGTTTAATGTTAGGAAATAAACAACGCTAAATTCTGTATTAGTTCCTATTATAGCTGGTGTAAACATTTCTAAATCCACCACAGCAATTGCATTGGAGTTTGTATCACAAGCAGTCAAAGTTCCCACATCAGGAGCAAGTACAAACGGATTTACCGTTAACGTTATAGAAGCTTCATCTTCACAGCCTGTATCAACATCAGTAAGTCTGATAAATATTTCTTGCGGATTGGAAGTGTTGGTGAACGGAACCGTAATGTCAATTGGATTTATATTATTATCACGATCGTCTTCTGTAAGGTGAAACGTTACGTTTACAAATGCCAAACCGTTTTGGATATTAGGTAAGATAACATTTTCAAAGTCATATTCAAATATACCATCATTACTATCGTCGTCACAACGATTTACATCTTGAAGGTTTGTTGCAGAAAGAAGCGCATTGGTGTATATATTGAATTGAGATATAGAGAAGCAACCCGAATTGTCGTCTACTACACGAATAAATAAAGTTTGTTGTTCAGGGTTTGTATTGTTAAAAGCGGTAATGTCTGGTATTGGATTGTCACCTGTACTGGCATCTTCTGCAGATGTATGTATGGTAGCGGTTACGCCTGTAAGTCCAGCAATAGTTTCGTTAAAAATAGTTGTTAAGTCGAAAGTAGCAAATTCATCTTGATCAGGATCACACGCATCTACCAAGTTTCTGTTTGGTACAGTTAACTGAGGAGATGTTCCTACGTTGATTGCTAAAGAGGTTGTACTTACACATCCAGTTTCAGTATTTACAACACGAACAAAAAGAATTTCATTTGCTGAAGTGTTTGAATAGTTATTTGCAATCGGATTTATATTATTGTCAGCATCATTTTGTGAAAAGTGGTAACTGACACCAAGTACAGGATTCATTCCTGTGATTTCATCATTACGAACCGTTAAATCTATTTGTGTCAATCCGTCACTATCGTCGTCGCAGACATCAATTGGCGCAGGATCGTTGATTGTTGGTAATTCGTTTACAACTAAATTGAAGCTAGTAAATGATAAACAACCATTGTCAACATCTAGCACACGCACAAATACTTCTTGTGGAGAAGTGGTATTTGAAATTGTTGTCGGAAATGCATTTGTATCATTATCTGCATCATCTTGCGTAGGATAGTAACTTACAGTATAATTTGCAGGCGGCACTGTTGCTAATATTTCCGGTTCTTTAATCGTTAAATTAAAACTTTCAACACCAACAGCTCCCGTATCATCACAAAGTTCAAAATCAGTTACAGGTCCTGCAGTTTGTGCAGCATTTAGGGTAACTATTGTTGTATCTTCAATGGTACAAGTTTCAGTTCCTACTGGAATTGTAATTTCTACACGATATGTTCCTGTCAATACAGCATCATGTGTAACACCATTACTTCCAGGAATTGTGACACCATTGCGAAACCATTCGTATGTTGCGAGCGGATTTCCAATATCAGCATTTAACAAATACGAGTTTGCACAAGTAGTAATATCTGGTCCTAAATCAACTGTCGCATTAAAACTATTCCCTTGAATAAAAATAGCAGAATCCGCATTTTGATCTGTTCCATCTGCCAGCACTAATTTGATATGGTATTGTTGATTCGGAATTAAATTTGCAGTCGCCGTTAATACAGTTGTACGTCCGTTATAATTGGTGTCTCCTAAGTTATATCCTTCAAAAAACTCTTCATTTTCAGCAGGGCAGAAACCTACTATTTCATCATGAATTACACTTGTACTCACAGGAATATTTGTTCCAGGTACAACAGCAATATTTGTATATGGAGCCGCACTTCC
>NZ_JBGCDL010000181.1:0-14451 GCF_045105435.1 Kordia sp.
CTTGATCGTACGGAGGTGTTCCTGTTAAAATAAGGCGTTTTGTTTTAGGCATAATTTCTAGTTTTTTGTGAATTATATTTCCTTATAAAGCAGGAAATTTTATCAAATATAAATTCATAAAACCCTTATATAAACAGGAAATACACTATTTCAACAAAGGAATTTCGCTTTATTAAAATAGTGTATTCACGCAGTGTATACTTGTAAAAATTATGTGTCTAACGGTTTAACATTTCCCAGAGTTTGTCTTTCAACTCCACGATGCCTTGTTGCGCCACGGAAGAGATAAACATATACGGAATGTTTAAGTCTTTGTCGAGTTCAACGCTCATTTCTGCTTTTAGTTCATCGTCTAGCATGTCTGACTTCGAAATAGCAATGAAGCGTTCTTTATCGAGCATTTCGGGATTGTATTTTTTTAACTCGTTGAGTAAGATGTCGTATTCTTTGGAAATATCGGCACTATCTGCAGGAATTAAAAAGAGTAAAGTTGAGTTACGTTCAATATGACGTAAAAAATAATGTCCTAAACCTTTTCCTTCAGAAGCTCCTTCAATGATTCCAGGAATATCTGCCATTACAAACGATTTGTAATCTCTGTATTCTACAATTCCTAAGTTGGGTTTTAAGGTTGTAAACTCGTAATCGCCAATTTTTGGTTTTGCTGAAGTAATTACAGACAGTAAAGTTGATTTTCCAGCATTTGGAAATCCTACCAAACCAACATCTGCTAGTACTTTCAATTCAAGAATAATATCTATTTCTTCTCCAGGAATTCCAGGTTGCGAATATCGTGGTGTTTGATTCGTTGGCGATTTAAAATGCCAGTTTCCACGTCCGCCTTTTCCGCCTTTCGCTATAATTTGTTCTTCGTCGTGTCCTGTAATTTCAAAAAGTATTTCATTCGTTTCTGTATTACGAACTACCGTTCCTAAAGGCACATCTAAATACACATCTTGTCCATCGGCACCAGTACTTCTGTTGCTACTTCCGTGTGATCCGTGTTCAGCTTTGTAATGTCTTTTTAGTTTGAAATGAAATAATGTCCAAAGGTTTTGATTTCCACGTAAAACAATATGTCCACCGCGTCCGCCATCGCCACCATCAGGTCCGCCTTTTGCGTTGTATTTTTCACGCAGTAAGTGCATAGAACCTTTTCCTCCGTTACCAGAAGTTAGGTGCATTTTTACATAATCTACAAAATTCCCTTCTGTCATTATATCCTCTTTTTATTGTAAACGTACTTTATTATTGTTTATAATTGATCAATTGCAGTACTTAAACGTACTGTAATTTCTTCAATAGTTCCAATACCGTTGATGCTATGAAACTTGTTTTGTTGTTTGTAAAAATCAATTAACGGAGCTGTTTTTTGATTGTATTCGTCAAAACGATTTGCTATTTTGTCTCTATCTTGATCGTCTGCACGTCCGCTATCTTTTCCGCGTTCTAATAAGCGTTCTATTAAAACTTCATCATCTGCTTCTAAAGCAATTGTTGCAGAAATCCCCATATCTTTTGTAGTTAAGAAATTGTCAAGTGCTTCTGCTTGTGCTGTAGTTCTTGGAAAACCATCAAAAATAAACCCGTTTGCTTCTGGATTTTTCTCCACTTCTGCTTGCAACATATTAATGGTTACTTCATCAGGTACTAAATCACCTTTATCAATGAATGATTTGGCTAATTTTCCTAATTCCGTATCATTTTTCATGTTGTATCTAAATACATCTCCTGTAGAAATATGTACTAAGTTGTATTTTTCTTTTAAGAAATTTGCTTGCGTTCCTTTTCCAGCGCCTGGCTTTCCGAATAAAATTAAATTGATCATGTTGTGATTGTGTAATTGATAAACTTCGGGTAAGTTTCTTCCCAATTCGTCATAGTCTAATCCGTAACCTACAATGAATTCATTAGGAATTTCCATCCCGATATAATCTATTTTGTGTTGTTTTGTATATGCTTCTGGCTTAAAAAATAAAGTTCCAATTTTGAAATCTTTTACTTTTTTCGCTTTGAATATTTTGTGTAATTCTTCTAAGGTATTCCCTGTGTCGATAATATCTTCTAGAACAACAACTGTTCTTCCTTCAATATCTTGAGAAAGTCCTATTAGCTCTTTTATATCTCCTGAAGAAGAAGTTCCGTGATAGGAAGCCAATTTTATAAAACTCATTTCGCATGTGTATGGATAGGCTTTCATAAAATCAGCAAAAAACATAAAGACACCATTCAAAATTCCGATAAAAATTGGTCGTTCATCTTTTAAATCTTCTGCCATTTCAGTGCTCATTCTAGCAACAGCTTCCTGAATTTGAGCTTCAGAGATAAATTTCTTGAAATATTTGTCGTGTAATTTAATCACGTTTTGAATGTTTTTTTGATAAATCGCCTCTTTTTCTCTCTAAAAAAGCAGTATTTTATCGGTTTATTTCTCCCAAATACTGGTACAAAATCATTTTAAAAGCGCAAAGATACAAATTGATTTATGAATAACGTTTAACGAGTTTACTTTTACGAGTTTAGATTTGTACTTTTGTCACAAAATGTGAAAACTAATGAATTATTTCTCCTCTAATTTTAAATTAGGAATTCTAGGTGGCGGCCAATTAGGTAAAATGCTATTGTATACAACTCGAAAGTTTGATGTGTACACTTCTGTGTTAGATCCAAGCGCTGAAGCACCTTGCAAAATAGCCTGTGATGAGTTTCATGAAGGTGACTTGATGGACTTTGATACTGTTTATAATTTTGGTAAGCATGTAGATGTACTTACGTTTGAGATTGAACACGTAAATGTAGATGCATTGCAAAAGCTTGAAGACGAAGGCGTACAGGTATATCCATCGTCAAAAACATTGCAAACGATTCAAAATAAAGGAATTCAAAAGCTTTTTTATCAGAAACATAACATTCCAACAGCGCCATTTTCAATTTATATGTCGCTAGAAGAGTTGATGCATAGTGTAGAAAATGACGTGATTTCTATTCCGTTTGTGTGGAAAAGTACGCAGTTTGGTTATGATGGAACTGGCGTAAAAGTTGTACGTAGCTTGGCCGATTTAGAAAATTTACCCAATGTAGAATGTATGTGTGAAGAGCTGGTTGATTTTAAAAATGAACTCGCTGTTATTGTTGCACGTAATGTTTCTGGAGAAGTAAAAACGTATCCAGTTGTAGAAATGGAGTTTCATCCAGAAGCCAATCAAGTAGAATATGTAATTTGCCCAGCACGAATTTCTGAGGATATTCAAGCGAAAGCGAAAAAAGTAGCATTGCAAGTTTCTGAAGCAATTGGGCACACCGGAATTTTAGCTGTTGAGTTGTTTCAAACACAAGACGATGAAATTTTGGTAAACGAAGTTGCACCAAGACCACATAATAGCGGACATTATAGTATTGAAGCAAGTTATACCGATCAATTTGAACAACATATTCGCGCCATTTTGAATCTTCCGTTAGGAAATACAGCGAGTAAAGTAGCTGGAATTATGGTGAATTTAGTTGGTGCAGAAGGGCATACAGGTGATGTTGTGTATGAAAATATTGAAAAAATTATGCAGTTAGAAGGTGTAACGCCACATATTTATGGTAAAAAACAAACACGTCCGTTTCGCAAGATGGGACACGTAACTATTGTAAATGAAAATTTAGCAGAAGCTAGAAAAGTAGCTGCAGAAGTAAAACAAACAATCAACGTAATTAGCAAATAATATGGCAAAAGTGGGAATTATTATGGGAAGCACAAGTGATCTTCCTGTAATGCAAGAAGCAATTGATATTTTGAAAGGTTTCGATATTGAGATTGAAGTCGATATTGTTTCGGCACATCGAACTCCAGAGAAGTTATTTGATTATGGTAAAAATGCACATACACGCGGAATTAGCGTTGTTATTGCGGGCGCTGGTGGCGCAGCACATTTGCCTGGAATGGTGGCTTCCTTGTCTCCATTGCCTGTGATTGGTGTTCCTGTAAAGTCTAGAAATTCTATTGATGGTTGGGATTCTGTTTTGTCCATTTTACAAATGCCTGGCGGAGTTCCTGTTGCTACAGTAGCGTTAGATGGCGCAAAGAATGCTGGAATTTTAGCGGCTCAAATTATTGGAACTTCTGATAAATGTGTGTTGGATAAAATTTTAGTGTATAAAGAAGGATTGAAACAGAAAGTAATTGAAGGTGCGAAGAAAGTTGCTAAGTAGTCGTTCTTGCAGACTTTAAAATAGCATTAAAAATAGTAAAAGCCGCTTCGAAAAGCGGCTTTTTGTATCTTTACAAACCATTCAAAAATAAAACTAACCTACCATATTATTAATCATTTTTTACCCCAAAAATACATTTGGATAAAGTAGTTTGTATTGATGGTTCAAAAGTATTGTATTGTTTACCTTTTCTACTTTTGAAATCGTTTAAAATCCGTTTTATCGTTTAAATGCATAAACTTTTCGATGAAAGGCATTTCCATCATTTAATACATATTTTAGCTTCATTATACTGCATAAAAAAACCCTCTAATTTCTTAAAGGGTTTTACATCAACCAATCCATTTTAATTATAATACAGTTAATAGGGGCTATCAACATTGTAATTATGCGTCAAGTAGGTTACATATATCGTTAAACATGAAAATAATTATCTCTACTAAATCAACAGAACAAAATTCTTAATTATATAGTAATTTGAATGATAGCGGAAAGTGTTTTTATTTCAATTCGATGAAATACACAAAAGTGAATTTATTTTATGATTTTTTTACTGATTTTTTCTCCTGATGTAGTTGTAAAGCGAACAACGTACATACTGTTGGTCAAGTTTTTAGCTTTAATTTCCTTTGAAAATTTTGAAGATAGTACGCGTTTTCCTGAAATATCAAAAAGCGTCACGGTTTCTATGTCTGTTCTTTTTGTTTCTAATATGAGTGAATCGTCTAAAAAATAGGCGCGAATATTTGAAACTGTAGCTTGTTGATCTTCTATATTTAATGTACCACTTCTGTATTGTAAGTTTAGAAAAAAGCGATTGTGTGCTTCGCCTGTCATTCCCGAAAATGTATAAGGTACTTGGCGTAAATCTGTAAATATATTTTCTTGTGTGTCTTCTAGAATAATGTCAAAATCAGGACTTAAAAATTCGGCATCAATTGAAATGGTGTACGAACCATCGGAAGTCAGTTCGTATCCTAAAGGCACTTGTACGTTTGTGGTAATTAGTTCGGGCAATGCTTGAATAGAAAGTCGTGTAGTTCCCAAAAACGAATAAAATTCTATTGCCGCGCCATCGTTGATGAATGGACCATCGTAGCCATCATCATAGTCTACTGTTCCTTCGGGAATGAATCCTAAGAGAATGGTTACAAAAGAACCGTTTCCTGCCAATCGCAACGAAATACGCCCATCAGTTGGACTGCTTTTAGGGTTTGAAAAAGCCGCTGTTACATCTTTATGCTCCCAAGGATTTCCACATTCTTGACCATAACAGATAAAAGAAATACTCGTAAAAAAAATTGCTGTTAATAGTTTTGCTTTCATGGTAGTAAGAGTTTAATATTATTCCTTAACCTCTAAAAGCAATGATAAACAAAATTTATGGAACTCGATACTTCTAACTGTTAAGACTTTAGGATTTTTTTCGTGAGCACAATTCCACTTTCAGTTGTATACTTCACAATATAAACACCTCTTGCTAATTGAGACATTACTATAGTGTCTGCATACGTACGTTGTATGAGTTGTTTTCCTGAAATATCATACATTGTAATTGTCTCGAAATCTGTACGTTTTGTAATGGTTTGTAATTCATCACCACTAAACAATACATTCACTTGATCTGCTGTAATTTCTAAATCTTCTACACTCAAGGTATTTTTGTATTGAACATTGATAAAGAAACGATCATTTTCTTCCGTTGGACTTGTAGTAAACGTGTATGCAGCTTGACGTAGATCAGTAAATACTCCTTCGTATCTATCTTCTAAAATGATATCGAAATCTTCTGATAAATATTCAGCATCAATTGCTATAGTATACGTTGCACTTGATAGTACTTGATATCCTAAAGGAACTTCATAATCTACATTTGTCAATTCTGGCAATGCTTGAATAGACATTTTGCTATCTGCTACATAAGAATAGAATTCAATTCCTGAGCCTTCATTGATAAATGGACCATCGTATGTATCATCATAACTTGTTGTTCCTTGCGGAATAAAACCTAGTAATTGTGTTGCATACAATCCGCCACCTGAAAGGCGTAATGATAAACGTCCGTCTGTTAAACTATTACTTGGAGTTTCGACAGTAGATTCTAGTGTAAATGCACCTACACCTCCGCTAGGTCTGAAGAATTGATCATTATTTGCTACTACTCTATGAGAATTTTTGAATGTTACCGTTCCTGAACCTGTACTTTTAGCTTGCACTGCAAATCCTTGTGCTGTTGCAATATTTCCATCGGCAGCTCCAAGCGGATTTGAACCTGTGTTGTTATATTCAATATAATCGGATGCTAAATTGTCTCCAATTGGTGCATCTGTTTGTCTCCAATAATATACTGTTCCTTCAATTTCATCAGAATTATCTCTTTGAAACGATTCCCAATCGATTGCAGATGGATATGGGTTTCCAATAATATTATATCCAGATTCACTTGTACCTGGATCTACTGTGTAGTAAACTGGCTCTGTAATATCTCCGTTATTTACGGTTCCATCAAAACTTGCCGTCTCTACATTAAAGTGATTTGCTCTAAAAGCATAACCTCTTCCAACTTCCATATCTGTATGATCGTTATTCCAAGCTGCCGTAGTTGCAGAAGCATTCCAATAATAATCATATCCGCCAACATCTGGAAAAAGAGTGGCTATGGTAGCATCAGCTTCATAAACTGGTGTAGACCAATATGAGTAAAACATTGCATCTGTATAGTCGGGAGAATCGCGTTTTATAACAAAGTTTCCTGATCCTTTCACATCTATGTTTTTTCTAGATAGTAACGATCCGTCATTTTCAACTGTAATTGTTCCGTTATTCGTAAGATCGTAGTATACATCTAAAGTAGCGTTTGCATTCACAGTAATAGTTGCTGTTGCATCAACTGTTAGTTCACCCACAACTGTATGTGCTGTAAGCACTGGATAATTTGTAGATGATGGAATCAATACAGATTCTAATTTTGCTGGATCAGGAACTGAACCTCCAACCCAGTTACCTCCTGTTGTCCAACTTGTTGTTGTTGCAGTTGCTGACCAAGTTATTACTGTTTTGTTGCTTCCTGTATCTGTCACTACATCATCATCATCGTCCAAATACGAAATGGTATCTCCATCTAAAGCAGCTACTAAATTATCTGTTCCGACAGTAGTTATTAAAACATCTTTATTATCATCTATTTCAGTTGCCGTACGTACATCGTCCCAAATTCTAAATCCCCAAATGTTTCCAGCAAAATAATTATTTGCATTCGATTGTGAATTATTATCAAAACAATATTCAGAACTACCACCAGAAGTCCACGTACTACAATTTGCATAACGCACATTAGCATCAGATCGACCTAAATTTATATCTCCAGAGTGATTTCTAATTTCAAAACCAGCACGAGAATCCATTAACGTACCATCCAAATACCATTTTAAGCTTGTATTATCTGAAGCTGCAATTGGATTATTTACAGGTGTTGATACATTATCAAACACTAAAGCAATATGATACCATGTATCATCACTAATTGGTTCTCTAAAAAAGGTTCCTTCCCAACGTGGACTGTAATCGCTATTTGCTCTATTAAATCCACCAACGATTACATAATCGTTTTCTACATACATAATAATTCCGCGAGAACCTCCGCCTTCTTCATAGATAACTTGTCTACTAGTTCCATCATCAACTTTAAAATATCCTTCTACCGTTCTGTTATTGATTGTTGTTGTATTTATATTGTCTGAATCGTTTAATTGAATAAAATCATCGGTTCCATCTAAATAATAACCATCTGACGGCGGCTGTGCCATCATTCCTATTGCAGAAAGTAATAGAATGCTTAATATGTATATTTTTTTCATCATTGGGACGATTTTAAATTTATATACGTAAATTCTTTATCTTTTGTTTTCAAAAATAGCAAGAGTTACGCTTTATTGATATAAATTTACTCACATACTATAAAAATAACCTTTTCCTACAAAAATAAATATTCAAAATCGACCAAACAAACAAATAGACCGACCAAATGAGCGTTTTAACACAAATATTTCCTACAAAACATACTACAGCTCCTTTTTCTCAAATTGATGAAAGTGAGTTTTTATCGGCAATTGAAACCGAAATTTCAAAAACAAAAGCCGAAATTGACCAAATTGTTAGCAATACAGCTGCGCCTACTTTTGAAAATACGATTGAAGCACTGGAATATTCTGGAGCGCAATTAGATCGTGTTACAAATATTTTTTTCAATCTGAATTCGGCAGAAACCAACGAGAATATTCAGAAAATGGCACAAGAGATTTCGCCAAAAATGACCGAGTTATCGAATGATATTATACTGAATGAAGCACTATTTGAACGTGTGAAAGCTGTATACGCACAAAAAGAAGCGCTCAATTTAAGTACAGAACAACACACATTACTAGATAAAAAGTTTAAATCGTTTTCACGAAATGGTGCAAATTTACCAGCCGACAAAAAAGAAACACTTCGAGAAATTGATAAGAAATTATCAAAACTGAGTCTAACTTTTGGCGAAAATGTATTGGCGGAAACGAATAAGTTTCAAATGCATTTAACTGATGAAACGGCTGTAGCAGGAATTCCAAATGGAGCGCTAGAAGCTGCAAAAGCAATTGCAAAAAGTGCTGACAAAGAAGGCTGGATTTTTACACTCGATTATCCAAGTTATATTCCATTTATGAAATATGCCGAAAACCGTGCATTGCGCCAACAAATGGCAACGGCTTTTGGTTCTAAAGCATTTAAAAATGACGAATTAGACAATCAAGGAAATGTATTGGAAATTGCAAAATTACGCCATCAACGAGCAAACTTATTAGGCTATGAAACACATGCGCATTTTGTACTGGAAGAACGCATGGCAGAAAAGCCTGAAAAAGTAATTTCTTTTTTGAATGAATTACTGGAAAAAGCTAAACCCGCTGCCGAACGCGAATTTAAACAATTGTCAAATTTTGCTAAAAAATTAGATGGTATTGAGCAATTACAAAGCTGGGACAGTTCGTATTATTCTGAAAAATTAAAGCAAGAACTCTTCAATCTTGATGATGAAACACTCAAACCCTATTTTAAGCTTGAAAATATAATTGATGGCGCGTTTACTGTTGCTGAAAAACTTTTTGACATTCGTTTTAAGCAAGTTTTTGATATTGATGTATATCACGAAGATGTAAAAACGTATGAAGTATTTGATAGCAACGATAATTTTGTTTCCGTTTTTTATGCTGATTTTCATCCAAGAAAAGGAAAACGAAATGGTGCTTGGATGACATCTTACAAATCGCAGCAACGAAAAGATGGAAACGTAGAACGTCCGCATGTATCAATTGTGTGTAATTTTACCAAACCAACCGAATCGAAACCATCATTATTGACATTTAATGAAGTTACGACACTTTTTCACGAATTTGGACATGCATTACACGGAATGTTGGCAGATACAACCTATCCAAGTTTAAGCGGAACGTCCGTATTTTGGGATTTTGTAGAATTGCCAAGTCAGGTAATGGAAAACTGGTGTTATGAAGCCGAAGCGTTGGCTATATTCGCCAAACATTATGAAACTGGCGAAGTAATTCCGATGGAATATATTGAAAAGATCAAAGCTTCTGCAACATTTTTAGAAGGAATGGCAACCTTACGCCAATTGAGTTTTGGATTGTTAGATATGAGTTGGCACGGAACAGATCCGACCAATATTACCGATGTAAAAGCACACGAACAAGCTTCTTTCGAAAACACGCGCTTGTTTCCAAAAAATCCAAAAACGGCAATGAGCACGGCTTTTTCACACATATTTCAAGGTGGTTATTCTTCTGGATATTACAGTTACAAATGGGCAGAAGTGTTGGATGCAGATGCGTTTGAATATTTTAAAGAAAATGATATTTTCAGCAAAGAAATCGCATCTAAATTTGCAAAACATGTACTCTCAAAAGGAGGAACAGAACATCCAATGACGTTATACAAACGTTTCCGCGGAAGCGAACCAAAACCAGAAGCGTTATTGAAACGTGCTGGGTTATTGGCTGATTAACTAAGAAATATTCTCATTCAAAACACATGAACTTCAAAAAGTATACATATATATTCGTATTCATGTGTTTTGGATGTACAAATACGGTCAAAGAAAAAGTACAAAAAGCGACTGTTTCAAACACTTCAAAAAGTACAAATTTGAGTTTTGTTGATTCTGTACAAACCATTCGTACCGAAAAACCTTTTCAAATTCCTCAATATCATTCTAATGGAAGATTGCTCACTCAAAATGAATTTCAGCAGTTACAATTAGCAACTGTTTTTGGCGAATATATTGCCAAGCATGAATATCGATTGTTAGGCAATTTAGCGCTTTCAAACAATTATAAAACATTGCTTTTTGGGGCTTCTGACAATGTGAATTTCGGTTCAACCTTCATCGTTACCTATTCCAAAAATTATAATCTTGTAAGTCATAAATTAGCAAATCATCACGGTAAAAAAGGACCTTCTACTTTACGCACATTCTTCGCGAATAATTCCTTATTTGTTGAAAATACCGAGTTGAATACTTCCGCAGAATTTATCTTTGATCAAAATGGCACCATTACGCCAAGCGACAAACCTGTTACCTTTAAAGGATATCGGTATTTAGACAAATTTCAAGGATATTTACATCAAATGCCAAAACGTACTGTAAAAGCAAAAAGTGGTTTAATCATAAGAGATAAAAAAGGCAATCCTATCGGGAAAACTGTTTTTGGAGAAACCGTTTATATTGTTAATTATACAAAAGATTCCATCACCATAAAAGACGAAGGAAAAACGATAAAAGCACCAAAAGCGAGAATTGTGCTTGATCCTACGAAAGTAACGCAAGGAAAAGATTTTTATATTGAACCTTCAAATATTGGGTATGTATTTTCGGGATTTTTGTTTGATTATTATGGAAATCATACTAATGAAAATTCCTTGTATGGATATGATTATTTGCGATTAGGCAATACAAAATTAGAAGAAAATGCAACAATCAATCTCAGAGATTTATTCGATATTAAACGTGTAGACTTCAAAAAATACCAAGATAAAATTAGTAAAAGTCCAAAATCATCTGCTATTGACATAATTTACAGAAAAGGAAAAGTACTCACTTTGCCTTTTGATAATGGTGAAAAGCTCGTATTAAAAGATACTACTTATAATTCAGAATACAATCCGACACGAAGCTATAGTATGTCATTTCACGAAAGTTTTCCCAATTCATATTTGGTGAGTGAAACTATGTTTTTTACTGAAGAAAAATATACTGTCCTGAGCAAAAAAACGGGTGATACTATTCAAAAATTTATTGGGTATCCACACATTTCGCCTTCAAAAGAATACAGTGTTGCCGTTTTCCCTGAGTTTGAATGTATGCAACAAACATTTATCATCGTAACTAAATTAGTAGATGGGAAATATGAAAATTACGCTTCTATTCAAACAAATTCTTGGTCGTATCCGTATAAATTTGATGCTAACGATATCATGAAGGATGTGTTTTCTATTTATTGGGTTTCTGAAACTGAATTCATTCTATATGCCAAAAACCCGGAAGAATGTTACATGGAAAATCCAACCGACTATTTCTACTTAAAATATAAAATCAAACACTAACAAACGCTTCACTATCTCTACAATTTTAAAAAATAAACTATTAAACTTTCAATAATTTTTGAAAGTTTAAAAATTATTGTATATTTGAACCATGGAATACAAAGAAGCAAAAGATAAATTTATACAAACCTGGGGATCGTTAGGAACCTTATGGGGAATTAACAAAGCAATGGCACAAATTCATGCGCTACTTTTAATTTCTCCTGAACCATTATCAATGGAAGATGTCATGGAAGAATTGCACATTTCAAGAGGAAACACAAGTATGAACTTACGCCAATTAATCGATTGGGGAATTGTATACAAAACATCCAAAGCTGGCGAACGAAAAGAGTATTTTGGCACAGAGAAGGATGTCAACGAACTCGCCAAACAAATAGCACGCGAACGCAGTAGAAGAGAAATTCAACCTACGTTAAAAGTGCTCAAGGAAATAAGCGCGTTGGAAGCCGATGGTTCAGAAAAAACGGCAGAATTCATCAAACAAACGAAAGCACTGCATGAATTAGCAGAAACAGCAGACTCACTTATGAATCGAGTCGTCAACCAAGAGTCCAATTGGTTTACAAAAACAATGATCAAACTCTTAAAATAAAAACAAACACGAAAGGAATTCATTTTCCTTTTTATTTTCAACATAACTTTCAAAATTTATTGAAAGTTTAAAAAATACAATAGTTATGAAATTTATTTACAACATCAACGGCGTCATCTACAGCATTACACTTTTACTGTATCTTACCATTTATTTGGGTATGCTTATGCAAATTCTTTTAGGAATTGTTCAAGTACTTTTCTTCTTCATATTGCTTTTCAATTATGATAAATTTTCAGAAAAAATCAAAAATCACTTAAAAGTTTATGGTGTGCTTTCAGGAATCTATTTAGTCTGTTTCTTCTCGGAATTATATCCCCGAAATAACTGGATGATACTAATACTCATCACATTAATTCCTATGAGTATCGGAGGTTATTTTACGTATATCGTTCATCAACTTAACAGGAAAGTGATATGAATTTCAACATCATTAGTTACATACTATACATTCCAATAATATTCTTTATCACCATAAAAATAGGCTGGATATTATACAAAAGTGGCGAAGTATTTTTATGCAACATTTTTCAGAATGATATTGAAATGATACAAAATTTAAACAAACTTTTACTAATGGGATATTACCTGATAAATTTAGGTGCAGCAACGATTACAATTACCTATTGGGACAGCGTAGAAAACATTCCTGAAATGATCAATGCGCTTTCTAATATCCTAGGAAAAACAATAATAGCACTCGCGCTTTTACATTACAATAATATCTTTTGGATTACAATTTTAAACAGAAAAAAACAAACTCTAAATTAACACATTATGGGATCAACAAAAATTATCATCGCGTATTTCGTCTATTTACCAATTGTCATTGGATTGACCATTTTTGTCTCAAAAAGACTATTTGAAAGTGGAAAAAGTTTTATGATCGAAATTTTCAGAGGACAAGAAAATATTGCATTGGCTACCAATAAATTATTTAAAGTTGGTTTCTACCTTGTCAATATTGGAATGGGATTAATTCTGATGAAAATCACCAATAACAGTTACAATATTGACAATCAAACACTCATAGAAGTAATGGGATTAAAAATAGGAAGTTTTTCAATGTACTTAGGAATCATGCTTTTCTTAAACTTATTTTTATTCTTGCGTGGCAGAAAAGTAACAAGACAAACTCAAAAAATCCAGTAATATAAATTCATTAAACAAAATAACAATCAGATGAAAAAAATGATCATTGCTGGCGGAAGTGGGTTTTTAGGACAAGCACTCATCTCCTATTTTCTGCCTAAGAATTATGAAATTATTGTCCTATCAAGAAGTACTAAAAATACAGGAAATAACAACCTACGTTATGTACAATGGAATGCAAAAACCTTAGATATATGGATAACCGAATTGGAAGGTGCAGATGTGTTAATCAACCTTACGGGAAAGTCGGTAGATTGTCGTTACAGCGAAAAAAACAAAGCTGAAATTCTAAATTCCAGAGTTAATTCCACGAAAGTGCTAGGCGAAGCAATACAAGCTTGTGCTGTACCACCAAAAGTTTGGATGAATTCCTCTACTGCAACGATTTATGAGCATTCGCTAGAACGAAAAATGACAGAAGCAACTGGAATTATTGGAGATGATTTTTCAATGAACGTAGCAAAATCTTGGGAAGCAGCTTTGCATAATTGCAAAACGCCAAAAACGAATAAAATTGCATTGCGGACTTCTATTGTATTAGGAAAAAGTGGTGGTGCATTTATTCCATTGAAAAACTTAACAAAACTTGGCTTGGGTGGAACACAAGGAAATGGAAAGCAAAAAGTAAGCTGGATTCATGAACATGATTTCTGTCGCGCTATAGATTTTTTGTTAGACAAACATGCATCTGGAATTTTTAATGTGACAGCTCCGAATCCAATTCCGAACAAACATTTTATGAAAACCATTCGTAAAGTAATGAAAGTTCCTTTTGGACTCTTTCAGCCTAAATGGTTGCTTAAATTTGGAGCGCGCATCATACAAACAGAAGCAGAATTAATTTTAAAAAG
>NZ_JBGCDL010000182.1:0-8006 GCF_045105435.1 Kordia sp.
GAAGTACTTTCAACTGTTATATTAAATAAAAATTACGAAACACAATTTGAAGTTACAGATGAAACTTCTTTAAAAGCAATTTTACGATTGACAGAAGAAGAAAATATAATGTGTTTAAATTTTGCTTCCGCGAAAAACCCTGGTGGTGGATTCTTAAATGGCGCGCTTGCTCAAGAAGAAAGTTTGGCAATTGGTTCTAGTTTATATGCAAGTCAGATGGAGAATTTTGAATTCTATGAAAATCATAGAAACATGAAATCTTGTATGTATACGGACAGTATGATTTACAGTCCAAAAGTACCTTTCTTTAGAGATAACAAAGGTGAATTAATTGAAAAGCCAGTGTTATGCTCGGTAATTACATCGGCTGCTGTAAACTTTGGTGTTGTAAAAAGAGTTGAAGAACGTAAAATTTCAGAAGTTCCCACTATCATGCGAACACGAATTGAAAAAGTATTGGCATTGTCTGTTTTACACGGAAATGATACACTAATACTCGGCGCTTGGGGCTGTGGCGTTTTTCAAAACGATCCTGTATTAATTGCAAGACTTTTTAAAGAAGTATTAGAAACAACATTTAAAAATCAATTTAAAAAAGTGGTGTTTGCTATTTATGATAGAGACGAAAAATTTATAACACCATTCAGACAAGAATTTTAATCATGAAAATACAAATTTTACAAGCTGACATCACTACAGTAAAAGTAGCCGCAATCGTCAATGCAGCTAACTCATCATTACTTGGCGGCGGTGGTGTTGATGGCGCAATTCATAGAAAAGGCGGATCAGAAATTTTGGAAGCTTGTAAAAAAATTCGAGCGCGACAAGGGAAATGTAAAACTGGTGATGCTGTCATTACTACAGCTGGAAAATTACCTTCTAGCTATGTAATTCATACGGTTGGACCAGTTTGGAATACTGGTGGAAAAGACAAGGAAGAACGCTTAGCAAATTGTTATACAAACAGTTTGAATTTGGCAATTGAACACAATATTAAAACCATTGCATTTCCAAATATTAGCACAGGAATTTATAAGTTTCCAAAACAATTAGCGGCTGAAATCGCATTAAAAACGATTGCAGCATACGAACATAAAAATACCATTGATGAACTCTATTTCTGTTGTTTCGATCAGGAGAATTACGAGATTTATCACGAATTATTAAAAAATGAAAACACATAGATTACAATTAGCACAAAAATCATTGCTTGGAAATAGTATTGGTGACGCATTTGGCGAAAGTTTCTTTGGTCCAGAAGATGCTGTGTACAATGCTATTCACTTTCGTGAGATTCCACAAACGACTTGGGAATTCACAGATGATACCGTAATGGCAATTGCAATCTATACATCATTGGAAACCTTTGGTGAAATCAATCAGGATTTTATTGCTAAAACGTTCGCTAGAAACTATCATTTAGACTTCAATAGAGGTTACGGACCTGCCATGCACAGAACCATGCGCGCGATTGAAGCTGGCGAAAACTGGAAAGAAGTTTCAAAAGCAGCTTTCAGCGGAATGGGTTCTATGGGAAATGGCGGCGCAATGCGTGCTGGTTTAATCGGAGCGTATTTTTATGATGATTTGAAGAAAGTAACAACACAAGCTTTTCTATCATCTGAAATTACGCATGCAAATGAAGAAGGTTGTGTTGGCGCAATGGCAGTTGCAGTTGCCACAGCGATTAATACGCAATTACAAATTGATAATAAAACGCTTGAACCAAACGAATTCATCAAAAAAGTAGTTGCTCAATTGCCTGATTGTGATACGACGTCTAAGATCAAAAAATCAATAACGGTTTTACCAAATTACGACATTAGAACAGTCGTTTCAATCTTAGGGAATGGTGTAAAAATGATTGCACAAGACACAGTTCCGATTTCAATTTGGATTGCGGCGCATCATCAAACAGATTTCCAAGAAGCCATTTGGAGAGCAGTTTCCGCTTTAGGCGATAGAGATACGATTTGTGCGATTGTTGGTGCAATTACCATCATGAATACAAAAGATGAGAACATTCCAGCAGACTGGAAAAACAAGGTAGAAAACTGGCGTAACAGTGAGTTTTATCAAAAAAATTAGAAAACATGAAATTACACATACAAAACTATATAGAACAAAATAATGAATGGCCACAAAACGGACATCATATTATGGCACAATACGATGATGAAAAAATAATCGTATATCAATCGTACAGACCAGCAATTGGAAATTTTGCTGCTGAAAATCAATTTTTTGGCGGACCATTTAGCTTGGAACGAATGACCTGGATAAAACCAAATTTTCTTTGGATGATGTACCGAAATGGTTGGGGAAAGAAAGTTGGACAAGAAGTCGTATTGGCGATTCATTTGAAGCGTGAAGCTTTTCAAAAATATTTGGAAAATGCAGTACATTCTTCTTTCAAACCTGAATTATATGAATCACAAGAAGTCTGGAAAAAAGCAGTTGGAGCATCAAATGTACGTTTGCAATGGGATCCAGATCACGATCCGTATGGTGCAAAATTGGAACGTAGAGCAATTCAGATTGGAATCAGAAATGAATTTATCCGCAGTTATGCTAAAGAAGATATTCTTGAAATAGAAGATATCTCTGCGTTTGTCGCAGAACAATATGAATTCGTCAAAACAAATCAATTAGACAAACTAATGATTCCTGCAGAACGTCCTTTTTTACCAGAAGGCGAGGAATTACAACGAAAATTACAATTACAATGAGTAAAAAAAATAAAAGCATAAGCAAATTTCTAAGTTATGTACTTAGACACAATCCTGATAAACTAGGAATTACACTCGATGAAAACGGTTGGACTTCAGTCGCTGTTTTACTTGAAAAAATAAACGTTGGAGCATATTCTCTTTCCATGGAGGAATTAGAAGATGTTGTGGCAACAAACAATAAAAAACGTTTTGCTTTCAATGAAGACAAAACGATGATTAGAGCAAGCCAAGGACATTCTGTAAATATCGATTTAGGCATACAACCAAAAGAACCTCCGAATTATTTATATCACGGAACAGTTGAAAAATTTATCACATCAATTCAAGAAAAAGGATTGATCAAAGGAACGAGACAACATGTACATTTAAGTGCAGATAAAGAAACCGCAATCAATGTGGGAAGCAGACGCGGAAAACCAATCATTCTTACCGTAAGAAGCGGTGAAATGCATGCGCAGCATCACAATTTTTATCAATCAGAAAATGGTGTTTGGCTCACGGAAACAGTTCCAACGGAATTTATAGAATTTTAAAAATGATACTGCTTTTAAAAAATCTTTTTCAAAAGAAAAAAGTTGATGGTTTTGATGTGAAAAAAATTGTCCACATCGAAAATGAAACAATAAAGTTTAACGATTATAAAGTATTTTCAGATGAAGAAAGATTAATTGAAGAACTGTCATTTTCTGAAGTTGAATGGATTGAAATTGATGCTGATTTTATTGATTATTCAACAATTGAACCTTGTCTTTACATTAAAGTAGAGAACAGTTTAAATTCTATTCATTTTTCAATAATTGAAGATCCTGAAAAAGAATTCGTAAAAGAGCTATTTAAAGTATTTCAAATTGATGAAAAACATCTTGCTTTTCTTAATAAGAAACAAAAAAGAAAGGTTGTTTATACTAGAAATAAAAGTATAAAACATCCTAAAGTAGATAATTCTAAGACAGGAATTTTTCAAAAGAAACAAAAATCATGGAAAAACTAGAAGATCACATATACGTCATTGACAACTTTTTATCGCATGAGGAATGTGATGAAATGATTGCCAAAAGTGAAAAAAAGAAATATAAAGAAGCTAAAGTAAACCTGCGCGGAAGACAAGTATTAATGACTACGGTTCGGAACAATTTGCGAGTCATGTATAAAGATGAAGCGTATGCGGAAGCACTTTGGGAAAAAATCAAAGCGCATGTTCCTGCACAAATTGGGTACAATCATGCATTTGGCTTAAATGAAATGCTTCGCTTCTATAAATATGAAATAGGACATCGATTCAAAATGCACAGAGATGGAAGCTATCGCCGTAACGAAACAGAGGCAAGTCAGTATAGCTTTCTCATCTATTTGAACGACAATTTTATAGGTGGAGAAACTGTATTCCATTCTGGAACAACGATTCGCCCTAAAAAAGGAAGTGCGTTACTATTTTTACATGGTTTACGCCATGAAGGAGCTTTATTAAAAAGCGGAATAAAATACGTACTTCGAACAGATATTATGTACAAATACATTCCTAAAATTGAGGAATCATGGAAAACTTAAAAGAAATATATGATCTTCCGAGAGATATTGTTATTGAAAAAATAGATCAAGATCTAAAAGATGAAGATAAATTGGAATGTCCAAAATGTGAAGCTGTGATGCATCCAAATATTTTATAGTATTTTAGAAGAAAATTTAAAATGAGAACACTTGCAATAGGAGACATACACGGAGGATTTAAAGCATTAACGCAAGTGTTAAATCGTGCCAATGTTACCACAGATGATACGCTGATTTTTATGGGCGATTATGTAGATGGATGGAGTGAATCAGCGGAATTAGTTGAGTTTCTCATACAATTAAACACCAAGCAAAAATGTATTTTCATTCGTGGAAATCATGATGTTTGGTGTCATGAATGGCTCATGGATGGACATGTAAATGATGTTTGGTACATGCATGGCGGAAAAGAAACCTTAGAAAGTTATGAACGTGTCAACTATAACAAACAACAGCATTTAGCATTCTATGAAAATTTAGAAAACTATTATATTGACGATGAAAATAGATTGTTTCTTCATGCCGGATTTACCTCAATGCACGGCGTTTTAAAAGAGCATTATCACAAGAATTTCTATTTTGATAGAACGCTGATTGAATCTGCGCTATTGGCCGAAAAAATAGGATTAGATAATCTCAGTGATTCACGATATGCACCAAGACGATTTCAGCATTACAAAGAAATATATGTAGGTCATACACCAACAATTAATTATGATTGTCATATACCAATTAAAGCACATAATTTATGGGATGTAGATACTGGCGCTGCTTTTACAGGAAAACTTTCTATTTTAGATATTGATACGAAAGAATTTTGGCAAAGTGATCCACTTCCAGAACTATATCCTGATGAAAAAGGAAGAAATAAAATGCGTGTCATTCGTAGAAAGTAATCCGCATGTCTAAAAGCAAATAGCTACAAATTTTTTCAAAATTTTCGCAATGTCGTTTCTAAGCAATTGAAGGTTTCTAATTCCTTAATGTCATTCCGAAAATCCACTTTAAACCAAAATAGATTCCTGACTATGCAGGAATGACTATCGATGTTCCAAATTCAGTTTCAACTTCGATTTTAATTTCGAGTTATTTTCCCGTAATTTCAACGAATAAAACGCAAATTTACTTGTCAATTCTAAAAAACATTTTATATTTGCGTATATTTAACGCAAAATAACATTCCTATGAATCCATTATTGCTGACAGACGGTTACAAACTCGGACACAAAGAACAATATCCGCAAGGAACAACGAAAGTGTATTCGAATTGGACGCCACGTAAAAGTAGAATTGAAGGTATTGACAGCGTTGTCTTTTTTGGACTGCAATACTTTATGAAAGAATACCTCATCAAACAATTTGACACTGAATTCTTCAGTCAACCAAAAACGCAAGTTGCTACAGAATACAAAAAATATGTCGATCATTATTTAGGTGTCGATTACAATATTTCACATATTGAAGATTTACACGATTTAGGCTACTTACCTATCGAAATTAAAGCTTTACCCGAAGGAACAGAAGTTCCAATTCGTGTACCGATGTTTACCGTAGTAAACACACTTCCAGAATTTTTCTGGATTACAAATTACTTAGAAACACTACTTTCAAATATTATTTGGCAGCCATGTACTTCGGCTACCATTGCAAAACAATACAAAACAATTTTAACGAAATACGCGCAAGAAACTGACCAAGAAAACTTGGACTTTATCAACTGGCAAGGTCACGATTTTTCTATGCGTGGAATGTCGGGAATAGAATCTTCTATTTTGAGCGGAATGGGACATGCATTGTCTTTTACAGGAAGTGACACGCTTCCGGTTGCTATCAATCTTGAAAAATATTACAATACTGATGTCACTAAAGAATTGGTGATTGGAAGTGTAAATGCTACCGAACACAGCGTAATGTGTGCTGGAAGCAAAGACGACGAAATAGAAACGTTTAGACGTTTGTTAGCAACCTATCCAACAGGAATTCTCTCTGTAGTTTCAGATACCTGGGATTTATGGAAAGTGCTCACAGAATATTTACCAAAACTAAAAGAAGAAATTTTAAATCGTAATGGAAAATTAGTAATTCGTCCAGATTCAGGAGATCCAGTAGACATAATTTGTGGTTGCGAGCATGAAGATGAAACCGTTGCAAAAGGTGTGATTGAATTACTGTGGGACGAATTCGGCGGAAGCCTAAACGCGCAAGGATATAAAGTTTTAAATCCTAAAATTGGTGCTATTTATGGCGATAGTATCACAATTAACAGAGCTACACAAATTTGTGAACGCTTAAAAGAAAAAGGCTTTGCTTCTACAAATGTGGTGTTAGGAATTGGGAGTTTTACCTATCAATACAATACACGAGATACGTTTGGTTTTGCAATGAAAGCTACGTATGTAGAAGTAAATGGTGAAGGACGTGCTATTTTTAAAGATCCTATTACGGATGATGGCACAAAAAAATCTGCAAAAGGTTTGATACAATTGTATACTGAAAATGGTCAAATTAAATTGAAGGATGAATGTACATTCAAGGAAGAAAAACAAGGTTTACTCACTACTGTTTTTAAAGATGGAAAATTGATTAAAGAACAATCGTTACAAGATATTAGGAGAATTATTTCAAAATCGGTGAAAGATGTTAATTGTATAAAAACAGAGACGTTTGTAGATATTTAATGCTACTTTTACAGCAATACTAAATAACCACCAATGTCTATAAAAAATATTCGTTTAGAAGTCATGCAAACCATCGAGAAAGAAATCGATGGCTACATGGAAAAATATCTAATTCCCCCCGAAAAAATATGGCAACCAACTGATTTTTTGCCAGACGCTCAAGGAGAAAACTTTTTTGATGAAGTGCATCAAATTCGAGAAGAAGCAAAAGAAATTGGGTACGATTTATGGGTAGTTTTGGTTGGTGACACCATCACTGAAGAAGCTTTACCAACCTACGAATCGTGGTTAATGGATGTAGAAGGAATTGATCAACACGGAAAAAACGGTTGGTCAAAATGGGTGCGTCATTGGACAGGAGAAGAAAATCGTCATGGCGATGTTTTAAATAAATATCTGTACTTATCGGGTCGTGTAAACATGCGCGAAATAGAGATTACAACACAACACATGATTAATGACGGTTTTGATATTGGAACTGCAAATGATCCATATCGAAATTTTGTATACACAAGTTTCCAAGAATTGGCAACCAATATTTCACACAAACGTGTAGGTCAGTTAGCCAAAAAGCAAGGAAATGGATTGCTAGGAAAAATGTGTAACATGATTGCTGGTGACGAAATGAGACACCACTTGGCGTATAGAGAATTTGTAAAAACAATTCTTAAATACGATCCAAGCGAAATGATGTTGGCTTTTGAAGATATGATGCGTAAAAAAATCGTGATGCCGGCACAATTTGTTCGTGAATCGGGAGAAGCTATCGGAACTGCTTTTGAAAACTTTTCCAATGCCGCACAACGTATCGGCGTATATACAACACATGATTATATTGATATCCTGCGGAAGTTAAATGCATATTGGGAAATTGATAAATTGAACGATTTAACAGATACTGCCAAAAAAGCACGTGACTATGTAATGAAATTACCAGATCGTATGGCGCGTATTGCGGATCGTGTTGCTATTCCAGAAGATATTACGAGATTCAAATGGGTTGAAGCGAATGGAATGCTTTAAACTTAGATCGGCTTTGCCTTTTAGA
>NZ_JBGCDL010000183.1:0-33895 GCF_045105435.1 Kordia sp.
TGGTGTTGACGAATGGAATACAGGCAACGAGCGATTGATGTCTGTAGCGCAACTCAAAAGTATGGACGAAGCTACAATTGAGCTGGGTTTGCATTCGTTTTCGCATAAAAAATACGACGAACTTTCGGAAGCTGAAATTGATGAAGATTTTGAAAAATGCAAAGCATTTATTATTGAAAATCAATTAAATATAAGTAATGTATTGGCGTATCCGTATGGTAAATTCCCTAGAAAAAATCCGGAACAAAACATGTTTTTCAATCTATTAGTAAAGCACCAAGTTGCGTATGGTTTGCGAATTGGAAACCGTGTGAATAAATTTCCATTCAAAGACAATTATCAAGTACAACGATTAGATATTAAGGGCGAAGATTCATTACGAAAATTCAAATCGAAATTACGTCGTGGAAAATCGTTTTTTTAGTGAAACTCAGTTTTGAGAAGTCTGAAAGACGCACACAAAACTGTAAGTTGAACTAATCCCGTTAAAAAACGGGATCTCAAATTTCAATACTTTTGTTTGAGAAGTCTGGAAGATGCACACAAAACATAAAATAAAAAAATCCCACTTTTTTAGCGGTATTTCAATTTCCATTGTCCTTTCTGTAAATTCAAGAATTAAGAGCTATTCTATAATTAACTAAGACGCTAAAGGCAAAAGAGTTCTTAGGGAAGAACTCTTTTGGTAGTAATAAAAAGGGGTAATGCATTAAAAAAACACATTATTCAATAGTACGACAAATCGGTGTTTGACGGATTTTTTTTAGATAAATGAAAGGAATTTTATAGACGAGTAGTATGAAAAACTTCTTTGTGTCAGTTTTATCGAATTCCTTTTTGAAGTAGCATCAATTTTACATAACGAGAAAACACACCATATGCGTTAATTCCGGCGACAGCCAAACCAGGAACGCCATCCATAAAACCACGTTTTACAATATATTCATGGAAAAAACGATACATTGGTTTAAAAGCCAAATGAAAATAGGTTGCTTTTTTACCTTTTTCCAACATGCGTTCTGCTTGAAACCACGCGTAACTATCTTTCTTACTTATGTAATGCATCAAACCTTTGTAAGTATAATGTAAAACCTTGTTTTTTAGCTTTCCAACAGTTCCATCAACAATCAATTTTTCATGTACATTTCCTTCAAAATGACACTTTTCTCTAACGACCAATCGCGTTACATCATTGTTATGAAAATATAAAAAACGATTCATATAAAAGTGTGGAAAATTCAATTTATAAGCCGTATGATTTCCAGAGTTCATTGCTGCAACAATCTCTTTTTGAAGCTGATAGGTAATGCGTTCATCGCCATCTAAAAACAACACCCAATCGCAAGTAGCAAATTGCAATGCATGATTTTTTTGATTGGAAAAATTATCAAACTTTCTCGAAATTACTTTACAATTATGCGCTTCCGCAATCGCGACAGTTTCGTCAGTGCTGAGTGAATCAATCACAATAATTTCATCAGCAAATTGTACTGAATACAAAGCATCTTTCAAATACAAAGCTTCGTTATACGTAGGAATTATGACAGATAGTGTTGGCATGATAAATTTAAAGCACAAAAGTACATATAATTTTTTCATTAAAAACTTTATCTTTACAGTCTGTATGACAACAATAGACACTTCCATAATTATAAGTACGTACAACTCTCCTGAGTGGTTGGCGAAAGTTTTACACGGATATAACAACCAAACGTATCGCTTGTTTGAAATCGTAATTGCAGACGATGGCTCCAAACAAGAAACTATCGATTTAATAGCAGAAATCAGTAAAGAAGTCTTTTATCCAATTGTGCATGTTTGGCATGAGGACAACGGTTTTCAAAAATCGCAAATTCTCAACAAAGCCATTCTAAAGTGTAATTCGCCGTATATTATTATGTCAGATGGCGATTGCATTCCGCGTGCCGATTTTGTAGAGCATCATGTAAAGCAGCGTGAAGAAGGTTTTTTCCTTTCGGGAGGATACTTTATGCTACCAATGAATATTTCGGAACTTATTACAAAAGAAGATATATATGAGGGCAATTGTTTTGATGTTACATGGTTGAAAAAACACGGATTAAAAGCATCTTTTAAAAACAATAAACTGACTTCTGCTGGCTTAAAATCGCGCTTCTTAAACGCAGTTACGCCTACAAATGCAAGTTGGAATGGTCACAGTTCTTCTGGCTGGAAAAAAGATATTATAGCTGTTAACGGATTTGATGAACGCATGCAGTATGGCGGACAAGATCGTGAATTGGGCGAACGTTTATTCAACTACGGATTAAAAAGTAAACAAATTCGATACAGTGCGGTTTGTGTACATCTAGATCATCCAAGAGGTTATAAAAACCAAGAATCGATCAATAAAAATCTAGCAATCAGAAAAACAACCAAAGACGAAAACAAAAAATGGACTGAGTTTGGAATTGTTAAGAAGTAGACTCGGCTTCGCCTGTTAGACTTGCTTCGCTTTTGGATCGCTTCGCGTTGATACTTAAACAACTCAAAACGTCACTTCGAGTGGCAAATCTCCGATTTGTTGTATCGAGAAGTACTTCGAAAAAATATAGTTTCTAACAACTAAACACTTTTACATTTAGAATTTAAAATTCAGCATTTAACATTTATATACTCCAATCTTCCAATACGTTTTCTCTTGATCGGTTTTTACAATAGTAAAGTCTAGTTTTTTTAGTTTGTCAAAATATTCCCAACAACCAATTCCTTCGCGGTAAATAGATACGATTAAAATTCCATTGTCAGTTAAATGTGCTAGCATTCTGTCTAAAACTTGCTGTTTTTCAGATTCATGCACATAATAAAAAGCTTCGTTAAAAATTATGACATCAAATTTCTGATTTGGTATATACGTATGAATATCGGCAGTAACAAATTCTGCTTTTGGGAAGTTTTTGGCTTTTGCTTTCTCGATAGAAACCTCTGAAAAGTCCATTCCTAAAAAATGACTAAAAATTTCCGAATCTATATATTCATTCAAAACACCTTCGCCAGCACCTAAATCGAGAATACTTGGTTGCGATTTCCCATGATTTTTGATGAAATTTATAATTGTAGTGTAGCGTTCTGCTTCAATCGGATTGCGTAAATTGTCCCAACGACCTTTGCGGTATTGTTTATTCCAACGCGTTTTTCGGCGCCAATTATGAAATTTATCTAGTAGGTTCATGCGAGTTTTTTAAGTGTAAAGCTAAGAATTTTTCCAGCTTCGGAATGATCATTTTTGGTGTTAATTGTTTGTATAAATCATGCGGGTTTTCCTCAATTTTCTTGCGTTCTTCAAACGTAAACGTATCAAATAAATCGGGTTTTTCTTCTAACAAGTGAATGGATTCGTGTTGTTTTCCATCTTCAAAACTCGCCCAATGATCTTTATTTACGTACGGTGAAAATATGGTAAATGTGGGTTTGTTCAATGCTTTTGCAATATGCACAATGCCGCCTTCATTTGCAACCATTAAATCACATGCATACATCAGTCGCACAAAACCGCGAATACTATCTTCATAAATATCTAAAATGATACTTTCCTTATTTTGGCAAAGTGCATAAATTTTATCAGCTTCCGCTTTTTGATGTGGCGCATAATTGAATAAAATATTGACTTTGTGTTTTGAAGTAATATAATCCACAATTTCCGCAATATATTCGTACGGCATTGACTTTTGTGGCGTACTTCCTAAAATACCCAACATCAGTATAGGATCTTTGTATTGGTCTAATTTCGGATAGATTTTTTCACTTTCTTTTAAAGTGATTTTTGGTTCAAAATCAGGGTTTTCTAATGGAAAAACACTGGTAATCAGGTTGATTCTATCTTCAATCGCTTTTCCACAAATCTTTGTTTTTTCATCCAACAAATTAATTGGATGCGAGTAGAAGCGAAGTGGTAATTTTTTATGTTTTCGTTTATTTCCAATGCGATATTCCGCTTTAGAAAAATAACAAATCAAGCGACTTTGCAATTTTGAATACGGATCAAAGATAATATCGTATTTCTCTTTTCGAACCTTACGAATCATCTTCAATAAATTCGGAATCTTCTTGAGTTCCTTTTCATTGATAGGAATAATTGTGTCAATATTCGGATTATTTTCAATAACACCATTCGTAAAATCATACGCCATAAAATCAACGCGACTTTCGGGAAATACTTTTTTAATATTATTGGCAATTACAGAACTTATCAAGACATCTCCAATACGTTTGTTCTGTATAATTAATATTTTTTTCATTGAGGTAGCTATTGATCTAGGCTATTTGTGCAAAGTATTATTTTTTCGGCTGTTATTAAAATTTCACTTCATGTATTTGATTTTTTCAGTCTAAAATTTAAAAAATTATTTTATTTCTTCTCATTTGAACTATCTTTGAAGAATATCCTCGAATTATGCAAACTGTACATATTCATCCAAAATATAAAGATCAGAAAGAAGCTATTTTGGCTTTTATCGATGGTTTTGAAACACAAGGAGAATATGTGACGAAAGGAGAACGAAACGTCATTAAGTCTTTTGATTTGAACGGAGAAACAATCAACATTAAATCGTTTCGTGTACCAAAAACCTTCAATAGTTTTGTGTATAAATTCATTAGACCATCTAAAGCAAAACGCTCGTTTGAATATGCCGAAAAGTTATTGCTAAACGCAATCAAAACACCGTTTCCTATTGCTTATGTAGAAAACAAAACGACTTTTGGTTTACAGGAAAGTTATTATGTGAGTTTGCATATTGATTACGATTTTGACTTCCGCGCATTGATTCACGATCCATTATTTGAAAACCGTAGATTCATCTTGGAACAGTTTGCCGAATTTTGCTTTCAACTACATGAACACAATGTGAACTTCTTAGATCATTCACCAGGAAATACCTTAATCGTAAAACGCGATAATCAATACGATTTTTATCTCATTGATTTGAATCGAATGAAGTTTGAATCAATGAATTTAGACCAACGTATGGAAAACCTAAAACGTTTGTGGTTGTCAAAATTAATGATTCATATCATTAGCAAACGTTACGCCGAACTTGCCAATAAAGAACTGCATGAAGTACAAAATGTGCTACTCAAACACAGTCAAAACTTCAAGCGAAAAATCAATCGTAAAAAATATTTGAAGAAGAAGTATTTGAAAAAAAGCTAAAGCTTTTTTAGACTCGCTTTGCTCTTGGATTCGCTAACGCTGTTAGATCGGCTTTGCCTTTTAGACTCGCTTCGCTTTTGGAACGCTTCGCTTTTGGAACGCTTCGCGTGTCTTCTTAAATTGCTCTAGACGTCACTTCGAGTGGCAAATCTCCGATTTGTTGTATCGAGAAGTACTATGAAACGTCATTGCGAAAGTTTTAAAAAAACTTGTGGCAATCTGCTTCTTTAAAAACAGATCATTTCTATTGAACTCAATACAAGTGCTTCGTCATGCTTCCTCGTAATAACGTTTCTAAAACATCTAAATAAAAAAGCGAACTGAAATTTCAGTCCGCCAATTATACTTCGACTTCGCTCAGCATACTTTCATCGTAAAAGTCTAACAGCAAAGCGTATCTAACAATCTAAGAGGCGCAGCCGATCTAAAAGCGCAAGCGCGTCTAAGAGCAAAGCAAGTCTAGACTAAACCGCTACATCATGCTCACGCAAAGCATCATTTAAAGAGGTCTTCTTGTTCGTGCTTTCTTTACGTTGTCCAATAATCAAAGCGCATGGAACTTGATAATTGCCCGCAGGGAATTTTTTCGTATAACTTCCAGGAATTACAACCGATCTTGCCGGAACTCTTCCTTTCATTTCCACAGGTTCATCACCTGTAATATCAATAATTTTGGTAGAAGCCGTCAATACCACATTCGCACCTAAAACAGCTTCTGTTTCCACACGAACACCTTCTACCACAATACATCTCGATCCTATAAACGCATTGTCTTCAATAATTACAGGAGCCGCTTGTAATGGTTCTAAAACACCACCAATTCCAACGCCGCCAGATAAGTGTACATTTTTACCAATTTGTGCACAACTTCCAACGGTTGCCCAGGTATCAACCATAGTTCCTGCATCAACATACGCGCCAATATTTACATAACTTGGCATCATAATTACACCTTTAGAAATGTATGCGCCATGACGTGCAATTGCATGCGGCACAACTCGGATTCCTTTTTCTGCATATCCGCGTTTCAACGGAATTTTATCGTGAAATTCAAAAATTCCAGCTTCCAAGGTTTCCATTTTCTGAATTGGGAAATACAATACCACCGCTTTTTTAACCCATTCGTTCACTTGCCAACCAGTTGCGGTAGGCTCTGCAACGCGTAATTCTCCAACATCTAACAAGTCAATTACCTTACGAATTACCGCTTGCGTATCTTCGTTTTTCAATAATTCTCGGTTGTCCCAAGCGCTTTCAATAGCTTCTTTTAATGCGATCATATTTTTATAAATTTTGTAGCTTTTGTATCATTTTTTGGGTGCGTTAACAGGCTATCCACTATATCTCCCGTGAAAAACGGGAGGATGCCGTTGCTATCCTTCGCACAGTTTCAAAGTGTAAAGATAAAATCTTAGATTGGATTTTTAATGAAAATTTATAAATCTAACAGATTCCACGATTTTATAACAAAATGTACGTTTTTAAGAAACTGTTTTTATCTTTTGAGTTCATTTTAGTGATTTCTAGGATATTTTCGTCCATTCAAAAATTTACCAATAAATGTATTGCGAACACAATAATGATAGGTGATAAAGCAAACAATTCCTGTTGCAGTGGTCACAATTAAAAATTTCGGAATTCCGCCAAAAGGCAATTCCAAAAGGAATATTGGAAATAGTGCCGTTAATGGCAAATGAATTAAATATACCCAATACGAAGCATCTGAAACGTAACGCATTCGCTTAGAATGTTGACTTCCGTAGCGAATGAAAAGTCCTGTAATTCCGAAAATAAACAGCCAAACCGTTAGTGAATTGAAAGTAATTAGTAGAAAAGAAAAACTGTTTGGTTTCAAGCCAAGATCTGTATATTGAATGATAATTCCTTGGCTGATGACTAATAAAACAGCGAGAATTATACTTAGCCAATCGTATTTTTTAAGTGTTTCTAAATGTTGTTTGGAAGTATATAAGATCCATCCGACAAGGTAAAAAGCAGTATAATGAACAAACGTATTTGTGTCAGGGATTAATGCTGTGGAAGAAGCAATTAAGGGTGTTTTTAACAGCGTCAGTATTATAAAGGTAATTCCTGAAAAGACCAAAATACGAACAATCGGTTTTTGAAAAATCCAATTGCCAATTGTTTTGATTTTTGAGGTAATTTTTGGTGTTTTCTTCAATAAAAAAGCGAGTACTACTGCAAATGTTGTCGCATAGATTAAATAGTATAAAAACCATAAATGCGATGTTCCATTCGGAATGTAATAATGTAAGTCTGAAAAAGGCGCTAAACTAGTTGTGAGTGCGTTTTCGTTTCCACTGAAAGTCTCGCTAGCATAACGAAAAGAAAATTGCACAATAGGCGCGAGGATGATTAAAAATACAATGAAAGGAAACACAATTCGTGCAGTTCTATTGTGAATCATTTGCCATGGTTTCCGTTCGTAGAATAGCATGGCGCCAAAAAATCCTGCAATTAGGAAAAAGATGGGCATGCGAAACGAATGAATCATCAATACTAAAAAATCGGTTGCTATATGTGTGGATTCTGTATCTTTTATAGCCCAAACGCTTCCATGATTCGTTACATTATACGTTAATGCGGAATGCAATACCAAGCCGAGCATCATCATGATAGCGCGTAAAGAATCGAGTGAATGTATGCGTTGTGTTTTCAATGAATTTTAAAATTAACTTTGTTTGTTTGAAATGAATAGTACTAAAAATATCCATGTAATTCCTGAAACCAAGAGGATGATGCTAAAAGGATCGTGCAAGCTTTTTAAAGCTGCTCTCGAAAAACCGAGTAAAAACAGTATGATAGCGGCAATTAAATTTCTCCAAGAAATCTCTTTTTTTTCTTCAATTTGTACGTCTTCGTATTCGATAATTTCTTTATTATCTTTGATAAATTCGTTACAAAATGTTTCAAAAGTTGGTTTTTCATTTGTCAAACCACAAGTAATTCCAACAGAAGAATGAAATTTCTGATTCACACACAATTTACATAAAACGATTCGTTTTTCAATGGAGTGAAATGATGTATTTTGTAGTGAATTAACAGTTGTCTTTCTTTTAGTAGTATGTCTGTTTAGATTATATGTACCTACTAATTTTTTTCGCAAACGATAGGAATTAATAGTGAAGAAAATAACAAGCCCATTGTAGACAATATTAAATATAAACACTGTAAAAATGTAGTAACTCTCAGTACTTTCAGCTCTTGTAAATTCCTCAAAACGATATAGTACATCTAAATAGCGCCAAAATTGCATTATTTGATATAAAAATACAAGGAATAAGAAAGTATGAATCGCGGTAACTACATACGTTATATATTCGAGTGTTTGTACCGTTTTATTGAGCTCTTTTTTCTTTGTAATTGCTGTATTCAATTCGTAGAAATAATACAAGTAAGCTCCAATGCCAGTATAATACAGTATACCTACAATGTCGAAACCTCTTGTAATGTAAATATTGCTATACAGCGTAAACGCAAAAAATAAGATGAGTATGGTATTTATGCCAAAATGTGTAACTTTCCAATTCATACGTGGTAATTTGGCTGCAAGATATTAACTTAATTTTTTATTTTATGTATCGAAAAAGTATTTATACAAAGTCCATAATATAGATGCGTATATTGAATACCAAAATACTGAATACCAAATAGGAATTATTTCTTTTCTCTTTCCTAGTTCTATTTTTTGATCGTAAACTTTATCAGTTGTATCATTTTTTTTAATGTAGATTGCAGATAGTGTATACAAATATTTTTTAGTTGATGGCGTAATGGTGAATTCTACAGTCTCATTGGGTTCAAGGTTTATGGTACTTTTCCCCCATTTATGTCTAGTAATTTCTTTTTCCGAACTTTTAAACTCAAATATAGCAGATGAAATATTAGAGTTACTAATATTCTTCACTGTAAATTTCCAATAATTGCAGTCTAAAGGTTTTGGTTCGGTTTTTCTTTTTAATTCAGTAATACTTATTCGTATATCTTCAAGTTCTATTATTTTGTTCATATTTTAAAAGTATCTATTATTCAAGATATAGGATCTAAAGCAGATTTTAATACGGTTTCCCGTAAGGAACTTAAAATTTATTAGAGTCTATAAAAGTCCAAAAATCTAAAAGATCTAGCAGTCTAAATAATCTCAATTCCCATCCTTGCAGCAATAATTCGCCTAATTTTTATACACATTAAAATATAAACCTTATTTTTGCCAAAAATTTACATGGCGCGTATTCTAGCGATTGATTATGGGAAGAAACGAACGGGAATTGCCGTTACCGATGAGATGCAACTAATTGCTTCTGGTTTGACGACTGTTCGTACGCATGATTTGATGCCTTTTTTAAAAGAATATGTTGCCAAAGAAAGTGTAGAATTATTTTTGGTTGGCGAACCGAAACAAATGAATAATGAAGCTTCTGAAAGTGAAGTATTAATCAAAGAATTTATTCGTTTGTTAACCAAAGCCATTCCAACAATTCCAATAAAACGTGTAGACGAGCGTTTTACATCAAAAATGGCGTTTCAAACCATGATTGATAGCGGATTGAAAAAGAAACAACGTCAAAATAAAAGTTTAATAGATGAAATAAGTGCAACGATTATATTGCAATCTTATCTATACAAATAATACGAATATGATATTACCAATTGTCGCTTTTGGCGATCCAGTTTTAAGAAAAGTAGCAACAGATATTACTGCAGAATATCCAAATTTAGATACCTTGCTCAAAAATATGTTTGAAACCATGTATAACGCGTATGGTGTTGGATTGGCAGCGCCACAAATTGGCTTGCCTATTCGTTTGTTTATGGTGGATGCTACAGGATTTGCAGAAGATGAAGAACTAGATGCGGAACAAAGAAAACAATTAGAAGGCATGAAAAAAGTATTCATCAACGCAAAAATTGTTGAGCGCGATGGAGAACCATGGGTTTTTAATGAAGGTTGTTTGAGTATTCCTGATGTACGTGAAGATGTATTTCGTCCAGAAAGTATCAAAATTGAATACATGGATGAAAACTTTGAGAAGCATGTAGAAGAATATGATGGATTGGCGGCTAGAGTTATTCAGCACGAATACGATCATATTGAAGGAATTTTGTTTACCGATAAACTATCTGCACTAAAAAGACGTTTATTAAAAGGAAGATTGACAAATATTTCGCGCGGACGTATCAAAGTAGATTACAAAATGCGTTTTCCAGACGCAAAGAAAATGCGCTAATCACAACAATCTGTATTTTGATCAAGTCTTATAGATTTATCAAAATTGAGTTTCACTAAAAATAACGTTAAAAAAAATGATGGAATACGTACAATATGTATATTTGCCATCCTTACGTAGAAAAAATAGAATATGAGTTTAGAAAAAATATTAGCTATTTCTGGAAAACCAGGACTTTATGAATTAAAAACACAAACACGTAATGGTTTTGTGGCAGAATCGTTATCTGATGGAAAAAAAATATCAGTAAGTCTGCGTCATAATGTAAGTTTATTATCTGAAATTGCTATCTATACGTACTCAGAAGAGGTACCATTAGGAGCTGTTTTAGAGAAAGTAAAAGAAAAAGAAAGCGGAGCAGCGACTTCGATAAATCATAAAGATTCAAAAACGGTATTGGTCGATTATTTCTCGGAAGTATTACCAGATTATGACCAAGATCGTGTATATCCAAGTGATATCAAAAAAGTAATACAATGGTACAATTTATTGCATTCAAAAGGCATGACCGATTTTACTGTTGAAGCTTCATCTGAAGAAGAATAACACACTTAGTAACAAAGTTTAGTCACAAAAAAATCCAGCATTTGCTGGATTTTTTTATACTTATTTTTAAGAATACTTATTGCTTTTTCACAACTGAGTTTCCTGCAGCGATAATAGCATCTACATACTTTTGATCTGCACCTACTTCCGACATTCCCATAAACATAAAACAGGTATCTGCATCACGTTTAAAGCAATATACTGTACTGTTAATAGTTACACCTTGTGCTTTGCTGGTACCTTCTAAAAATACTACATTTACACCATTCATCATTTTTTCACCTTTGTTGGCTACTACAAATTCTGGTGGTAAGTTGCTTTCTAGTTTATTTTTAGCATTTTCGTATGTTTCAGGAACGATCATTGCCATAATTACGGCTTTTGGGCTTTCTGATACATACGTATTTGGTGTTACTTCTGTAAAAAGCTCGGTATCAACTTTCATATCTACTTTAATAGACATCAATTCCATAGCTTTTGCTTGCTTGTCAGCTTCTGTTTCTTGTGCTTGCACATTAAATGCTACAAAAAGCATGCATAGTGCGATTAGTGTTTTTTTCATTATAATTTTAAGTTTAATAGTTCAAAAATACGGAATAGTTTTGAGCAAAATTGCGAATCCGTACGTTATTTGTGTTTTTGTAGGCATAAAGCGTGCCACGTTTCTACTTCGTTCAACGAAATACTTTGACGAGTTCAGTATAAATATTTCAAATAAAATAGAAAATCGATTGTTCTAATATTAACTAGCCAACAATCTACGATGATAATTAATCTGCCCAACATGGTAACTCAAATGCCATAACAAATGCAGTAACATCAATTCATACGAAGGAATTTCGCCATTTTTTTCTATCGGATATTTTTCCTGTAATTTTTCTTCAGGAAAGTTTTGTAAAGCTGTAATTACAATTTTTTTTACGTCAGCAATTTCTTTAAGTAACGTTGCTTTCGGAACATCTTTTGTGTTGAACTCCAAGTCGCGTTGTCTTACATACTCTGTGTTTCCAAGATGTTTTCCAATAAAATGATTCAAGTTTCCAATCAAGTGCAAACACAAGTTTCCTGCGCAATTGGAAATGGTATCCGTGACTTTCCAAAGTGAAGTTTCATCTTTATATTGCTCAATTTCGGAAGTCAATCGGTCAATTTCTCGTATAAATAATTTTGTAATGGAAGTTTTCATATAAATATTTTATCAAATAGTTTTATTTTTTGTTTTCATCAAACGTAAAAAAACATACGTAAAGAAAAGGCAAAATAGTAAATCATTTATTCCAAAAATAGCATAAAATGTACTTGCTAATGCATCTTTTTGGAACATATCTGAAACGTTTGTGTTTGAAAGCCACTGAATCCAAATGATGCCATAAATCAGTTTTTCAATCGCAAAAACTGCAACTAACCATATTACTTTTTCGTATGATTTTGCTACTGAAATATACGCCAATCCCCAAATGACAATCATTAATAATCCGAAGTCTGACATGACATCTGCATCGTATTTTGGAATGACTGAATTTGTAAGAAAATTTGAAAAAAATCAATACACTCCATTCATCAATCCAGCTGCGATGAATCCTTTAGAAATTAGTTTATGGGAAATTGTTATATTTTATTTTTATGAATGATATGCTTTGGAATAGCAAACACAGATGGCAAATAGAGATAATGTTTAAACGTCTTAAACAAAATTCCCCTCTTAAATACTTCCTTGGAGATAATCAAAATACTATTGAAATACAGACATGGTGTGGGCTTATCATACAGCTACTTATGCTAGTGATACAACGTAAAACAAAAAGGAAATGGACCTACTCTAATATGGTATCAATGATACGATTTCATCTAATGACTTACATAAATTTGTTTAAATTCCTTGAAAACCCAAATAAACAATGAAAAGAATTAACAACGAAACCTCCAGACAAACAACTTAGCTTATTTTGGTAAAGCTCCCTTGCTATTGAATATCCAGAAAAAAATAAGGCTTTTATTGAGTTTAAACAGTACTTTTTGTTAAATCTGTATTTTGGTCGGACACTAATAATTTTTAATTAATGTTTTTATCAATAATAATCCATCTGCTAATACTTCCTACATATAATAATGAAATAGAGCTATAATTAGTAACATTTACACTACCTGTGCCACTTCCAACTGTAATTCTATTCGCAGCTGTAGAAGCTCCATTTTCTCCTATTAAAGTAATTCCTAAATTTGCATCATTGCTATAGAGTATAATATATCGTCCATCTACGCCTCCAGCAATTCCAGTAAACGTTACAGTTTGAGCGCCTCCAGAATCCTGTTCTAATAAAAATATAGTCTTATCGATATTTGTAGTAGTTAAGTTGAAATTCAATTAGTTATTAGTATTTTGATTATAAAAAAATCAAAGAAAATGAACCTTTACATTTTTTTTTCGTCCTTAGTGTAAACGCAATGTTTTTATGCATAAAAAAGATCAGATATCAGATAGTGAATTGGTAACACAATATGTTGCAGGCAATCAAAAAGCATTGGCAATATTGGTGAAACGATTTCACAAAACATTCTGTAATCATGCGTATTGGATTGTAAAAGATGCAGATACCGCAAAAGATATTGCACAAGACAGCTGGAAATTGATCATCGATAAAGTAGCTACGCTTCAAAATCCGGCGCGTTTTAAAAGTTGGGCATTGCGCATTGTACATCGAAAATCTATTGATTATGTGCGTACAATCGCGAAGCAAAAACAACAAAATCAGGAGTATAAAGTCACAAAATCAATTCGTGATATTCCATTAGCAGATATTTCGCAAGAAAAACAACAACTCAAAAAAGCAATTGCAACACTTTCCATTGCGCAGCAACAAGTTGTCCGATTATTTTATGTGGATGAGCTTACGTTAAAACAGATTTCAAACACTTTAAAAATCTCTGTCGGAACTGCCAAATCGCGCTTATTTCACGCAAGAGAAGAATTAAAAAAACAATTAAAAAAATAGAAAATATGAGTACATTAAAAGATATTGACACGTTAATAAAAGAAACACTCACCGAAGAAGAGTCAAAGTTTTATGACGAACTAGAAGAACAAGGACTTGTGGGATCTATAAAAAGTATTTTTGAAGGAAAATTAGGCTGGCTTGCAGTTGTAATGAATATTGTAAACTTAGGTGTTTTTGGATTTATGATTTATTGTTTTATCCAGTTTTTCAATGTTTTAGAAACGAACGAATTGCTAAAATGGGGATTGGGAATTGTAATTTGTATGATGTTTATGTCCATGATAAAACTATATTCGTGGATGCAAATGGACAAACGCGCCGTTTTACGCGAAATGAAGCGTCTAGAATTGCAAGTATCATCATTAGCCTCTAAAATTTCTGAATAAGATTTTAATTCGAAGCGAATATTTAGTATTTTGCAAACCTCTAGGGATGATTTCTCTCCCACGCTGAATTTTCGAGTCTTTCGGAAGGATAAAGGTAGAGAAGGAATGGTAAATTATCTATCATTTAAAACTTTATTAAAAATGGCTGTTACAGAACAATTAACATCTCAGCAAGCAATTGAATTAGAAGACAAGTACGGAGCGCACAATTACCATCCACTTCCAGTGGTATTGAGTAGAGGAGAAGGCGTGTATGTTTGGGACGTAGAAGGAAAAAAGTATTTTGACTTTTTATCTGCATACTCAGCAGTAAACCAAGGGCATTGCCATCCAAAAATTGTCAATGCAATGGTAGCACAATCGCAAACACTGACCTTGACATCGCGTGCATTTTATAATGACATCTTAGGCCGTTATGAAAAATTTGCTTCCGAATATTTTAACTTCGACAAGTTATTACCAATGAATACAGGTGCAGAAGCGGTAGAAACTGCTTTGAAAATTTGTAGAAAATGGGCATACGAGAAAAAAGGAATCGCAGAAAACAAAGCAGAAATCATTGTATGTGAAAACAACTTTCACGGAAGAACAACAACGATTATCTCGTTTTCAAACGATCCAGTAGCACGAAAAAACTTTGGTCCATATACAGACGGATTCATCAAAATAGCATATGACAATCTTACTGCTTTAGAAGAAGCATTAAAAAATAACCCGAATGTAGCAGGATTCTTAGTAGAGCCAATTCAAGGTGAAGCAGGAGTTTATGTGCCATCAGAAGGATATTTAGCAAAGGCAAAAGCTTTGTGTGAAGCGCACAATGTATTATTTATTGCCGATGAAGTACAAACAGGAATTGCACGTACAGGAAGATTGTTAGCAACTTGCGGAAATTGTTCTTGCGAACAAAAAAACTGTAGCGGAACACCAGAAGTAAAACCAGATGTATTAATTTTAGGAAAAGCATTATCTGGCGGTGCATATCCAGTATCAGCAGTATTAGCAAATGACGATATTATGAGTGTTATTCGTCCTGGAAATCACGGTTCTACTTTTGGAGGAAATCCTGTTGCAGCAGCAGTTGCTATGGCAGCATTAGAAGTTGTAGAAGATGAAGCATTGGCGGAAAATGCATTTCAATTGGGAGAACTTTTCAGAAGCGAAATCAACAAATACATTGAAACAAGCGGAATTGTAACACTTGTAAGAGGAAAAGGATTGTTGAATGCAATTGTAATTGATGATACGGAAGAAAGTGATACTGCTTGGAATATTTGTATGGCTTTGCGCGATAATGGATTGCTTGCCAAACCAACTCACGGAAACATCATCCGTTTTGCGCCACCACTAGTAATGACAAAAGAACAATTGCTAGAATGTGTAGCGATTATTACAAAAACACTAAAACAATTTGAATAGTGCCAATACGCAAACAAAATACAAACGTATTCGATAATTTTGAATTACGATTAAACGAAAGCTCAAAGAAATTTCTACGCGAAACTTCCAAATGGGCTTTCGTCCTTTCTATGATTGGATTTGTATTTTCAGGGTTTTTATTGTTTGTGGGTATATTTTCCTTGATCTTTTTCAACGAAGCTACAACCGTATTTGAAAGCCTGATCGAGTTTCCACCGTATGTCTATTCAATACTATACATGGTTTTTTCGGTCATCAGCCTCTTTCCAGCCATCTATGTATATTCATTTTCCAGAAGAATGAAAACAGCATTATCAGAAAAAAATACGGAAGATTTAACCGCCGCATTTTCTAAATTAAAACTATACTACAAATTCCTCGTTATTGCGATTACAACTACTGTGCTAATCGCCATTTTAGCAATACTTTTTATTGTGCTGATAAATAACGCATAACGCTTCATTAGTACAGACGCGTTCTGTTAAATTAAAAATCACGATCACTTTTATCAAAAAATGACTTTCATACTACATAAAATAGTATTTTTGTAGCCTAAAATTGTATAAAGTGAACCCTAAATATAAAACAGCAATCTATTTTTTTATGGTATTTCTTGGTGGAGGATTATTACTCTTTCGAGATGATATAAAAGGCGAAACGCAAATTGTAGTCACCGTAATTGCTGTCTGTGTAATGATGTTTGGCTTGTATAAAGTGACTTCTTCACAAATGTCCAATCAACAGAAAAACTACAAAGACCAAGAATATTACAACAGAGAAAAATATTCTCAAGAAGAAGAATTAGAAGAAGAATAAAGGAAAATAGGCATGAATTTTCAAGAAGGAGATCGAGTAGAAACCATTGACGATGTCATCAAAGGAATTGTAAAAGCTACAAAAGGCAATACAATAACGATTGAAACTGATGAAGGTTTTCCGTTGCAGTTTGAAGCAGCTGAATTGGTAAAGATTAACGCAGACGAAATTGTACGCGAATTATCGAATCAAAAAATATACAGCGCCATTCAAGAAAAAGAAGCTTCAAAAAAGCCAAAACGGAATTTTGAAAGAACGCGAAAAGAGCGCGAACAAAACGCAATGGAAGTTGATTTACACATTCATCAACTTACAAAATCTCACAAAGGCATGAGCAATTATGACATGCTGAGTTTACAAACAGATACTGCAAAACGACAATTGGAATTCGCGATTAGAAAACGCATTCCGAAAGTAGTTTTTATTCACGGCGTTGGTGCAGGCGTTCTTAAAGAAGAATTATATTATTTATTTCGTCAATTTGACAATGTAAAATATTATGACGCCAATTATCAAAAATACGGATTAGGCGCAACGGAAGTCTATATTTATCAAAACCCAAAATAGTTTTTTAAAATTTCAATTCACACATATGAAAAAATACATTTTAATACTTTTAATCGCATCCTTATTTTCATCTTCATGTTCGCAATCAAAAGATCCAAAACAGCAATGTATTGCGGATTTTAAATCAGATATCAAAATAATAAAAGATTCTTCAATGTTCTATCTAGACAAAGGAATTACATTATTAAAAGAAGGTGTTGATCCAACCGAAATTGCGGCAGAAATAGATTCTAAACTAAACTATTACAGAATTGAGCAGAATAAAAAATCAAAAGAATTTAGAATCAAACTAGATGAATTGGGAGTTTCACAAGTAGTATACGACACAGTTACTCGTAAAGTACTTTTGGAAGATTTTAGAGACAATGTTAAGAAGTTTAGATATCTTATTAAAAAAGGAGTGCAACTTAACTAACGTTTACAAACTCAAAATCATTTTTAAATATGAAAAAGTACATTTACATACTCTTTTTACTATGTTGTTTGCAATTTTCTAATGGGCAATCTCAAAAGGAAAAAGACACAGAAATTGAGTTTTTTAAATTTGAAATCAAGCAGTTGAATGATTCTACAACCTATTATTTTGACTTAGGCGTAAAATTATTGAAAGAAGGGGAAGATTCAGTTATAATTGAAAAATTGATCAAACCCAAATTAAAAAAATACGAAACTGAGATTAATACAAAAATATATAGTTTTAAGGGAATTATTGAAAAATTTAAACTCACTAGATCGGAATCAATTGTTATTTATCAACAATTAAAAGATATTTTTAAAAGTAACTCAGAAAAGTATGATTATCTCATCGAAAATGATGTAAATATTAAATAAAAACTACTCCGCAGGCGTTTCAATAGTTCCATAAGGGAATTCGTTGTAACGCACATCTTGTCCATTTGTTCCTGTAAAAACAACATTTGTTAAAAGAATGGTATGTTGGTATTCTGTTACCACACCATCTACCAGAACTTCTGTAGTAATGACTTCAACATCTCCAGAAGCGGCTGTATATTCTAATACTACAGCAATATCAGATGGTAATTCGTCACAAAAATAACTACTCGTAATATTTGTGTCAAAGCTTCTATAATAACAATTTGCGGCACCATTTAGTTCTTCAACTCTTGGTGTATCTGCATCTTCGGTTGCTTCATTTATAATTAAATCATTCGGAACTTCTAAAATTAAAGTTTCTGCACCATTAATCTTAAACAATAATGTAACTCCAGCTTCTTCAACACAGGCTTGTACCACAGCATCGGTTGTTAAGTCAATTTCTTCCAAAGTTAAATCTCCATCATCACAACTAAAAAAAGTACATGTGATTAAAAAAAGGAACACTATTTTTTTCATAAATGGTATAATTAAAAATTCTGCATCAAATTTAAGAAACAAAAGTATTAAGAAAACTCTATTTATATCCAAACTTATTGTTAATAATTTTATTTAGACTATTTTAGCTTCGTTTAATTTTCAATCAACCTTATTTACACACATACGAAATGAAAAACGTATATTTTGATAGTGCGGCAACGACGCAAATTCGTCCAGAAGTTGTAGATCGTATCAAAAAAGCACTAGAAGAGAACTTTGGAAATCCATCTTCAACACATAGTTACGGACGTTCGTCTAAAACACTAATAGAAACAGCACGAAAAACCATCGCAAAATATTTAAACGCTTCGCCGCAAGAAATTATTTTTACTTCTGGCGGGACGGAAGCCGATAATATGGCATTGCGTTGTTCGGTTAGAGACTTAGGTGTTACTACAATTATTACCTCGCCAATTGAACACCATGCAGTATTGCATACGGTGGAGCAATTGCGTATAGAGAGTGATATTAAAGTTGCTTATGTCAAACTACAATCGTGCGGAACGCCAGATTATGAAGATTTGGAAGCTTTATTAAAAGCAGATAACTCTAAGAAATTAGTCAGTTTAATGCACGTAAATAACGAAATAGGAAACTTATTAGATGTTGATAAAGTAGCCGGAATTTGCAAAGAATACGGCGCGTTATTTCATTCAGATACGGTGCAATCGATTGGACATTTTGATTGGGACGTACAAAAAACGTCTGTAGATTTTATGGCTGCTGCGGCACATAAATTTCATGGACCTAAAGGAATTGGTTTTGCTTTTATTCGAAAAGATTCAGGTTTAAAACCGTTAATTTTTGGAGGTTCGCAAGAACGCGGATTTCGAGCAGGAACAGAAGCTGTACACAATGTAGTAGGCTTGGAAGAAGCATTTCGCTTGGCGTATGAAAACTTACCAGAAGAAAAAGCCTATGTAGAAGGTTTGAAAACATACTTTATGGACGAACTTAAAAAAGTGCTTCCCGAAGTAAAATTCAATGGAAACTGCCATGAAACCACAAAAAGTACGTACACGTTGGTAAATGTATGTTTGCCGTTTGATCAGCAAAAAGCATTAATGTTGCTTTTTCACATGGATTTAAAAGGAATTGCTTGTTCCAAAGGAAGTGCTTGCCAATCAGGAAGTAGCAAAGGATCGCATGTATTAAGAGCGATACTAAATGATGACGATTTAGAAAAGCCATCGTTGCGTTTCTCGTTTTCAAAATTCAATACCAAAGAAGAAATTGATTACGTAATACAAACATTGCACGAATATGCAAATTCGTAATGTAAATAATCGCGTACAAATAAAATATACGAAGCGAATTCTTATTCAGAATTCGCTTTTTTTATACAAAATCATCAGAGTGTTTCATTATTATCTCTATATTGAAAAACCATTTAAAAACGAGCCATTTCCTAATCTAAAACTAGAATGAGCAACGTCATTGCATCAAATCCAAGTCGTGTCAAAGTTGCGTATCTGTTGCTATTGATTGCTTCTTTTTTTGTCATCTACAGTACTATTTTTGATGAAAAAGTAAGTTTGGGCGGCGACAATGCGAGTTATTATATCTTAGGGAATTCCATTGCAAATGGCGATGGGTACACAAATATTCATCATGCCGAAAAAGAAGCGCATTACCATTATCCGCCAGGTTATCCAACACTAATTGCAGGTGCTGTAACACTATTTTCAAACGATATTATCACCGTCAAAATACTCAACGGCGTATTTCTTTTAGGCGCTATTTTACTATTATTTTTTATCGTAAAAAAGCTGTCACAAAACCATCATATTGCGTTTGCAGTGAGTTTTATTAGCTTACTAAATTATCATATTTTAGGCTATGCTACCATCATGATGAGCGAAATTCCATTTCTGTTTTTCTCGTTATTATGTATTTGGTTATTTCTAAAAAATGATTTCTCAAAGCCCATTTTTAAAAATTGGCATTTCTTACTATTGCTAATTTGCCTAAGCTTTTCGTTTTACCTTCGTTCCATTGCTTTAGCGTTATTTGTGAGTATGGTTTGTTTCGTAGTTATCAAAAAAAAATGGCGTTATCTCTTAGGTTTCGTTGGCGGTTTTGTCGTATTATATCTTCCGTGGATGCTTAGAAACAGCAGTGCGTCAAACACGTATGTATCGCAACTTTCTTTAAAAAACCCGTATCAACCAGAGCAAGGTAGTATTGGTTTTTCAGACATTATAGAACGAATCAGTATTAATATTGAAAGATACATTACCAAAGAAATTCCTTCCGGATTAACGTCTTCCAAGGAAATCATATACACAGACGCTTCCGCACCAATTACTGAATGGTTTATTGGTTTTTTGTTGCTCATTGGCATTGCATTCGGAATATACAAATTGCCAAAATACAGCACTTTCATACTATTATATGTCTTGGCTTTTTTCGGTTTATTAATGGTTTGGCCAAGTGTTTGGTACGGAACTCGATTTTTGGTACCGCTCATTCCACTACTTATTTTTCTATGTATTTTTGGAATGATCTCATTTTTAGAATGGATTCAAGAAAAGTGCATTCCGAAGAAAATCAAAAATTTCACAGCAATACTTACTGTAATTCTCTTAAGTTTTTGGTCTTTTATGTATGGAAGTGACGCTGTTTCAAAACTAAAATTAAAAGCGGAAACGGAATATGCTGATAATTATAAAAACTATTTCGCTTTGGCGGATTGGATCAAAGAAAATGCAAATGCTACTTCAGTAACTGCGGTACGAAAAGAAGGCTTGTTTTATCTGTTCTCACAAAAAAATGTAACCAACTATAAAAAAACACTTGACAAAGAAGCGCAACTTGAACACTTAAAGGCTAAAAATGTTGACTATGTAATTGTAGCGCAATTAGGATATTCATCCACAAGTAAATATGTAGTGCCTGTGATTGACAGATATCCGAATAAATTTAAAATGATCAAACAATTGCAAAATCCCAATACTTATTTAATGCAATTTGTACCTGAATTGGGATATTCGGGCGATTGGAAAGATGATAAAAGAAATGGCTTCGGAACTTATGTTTGGGAAGATGGACAAAAATATGTCGGGCAATGGAAAGACAATGTGCGACACGGAAAAGGAATTGTTTCGTTTAAAAACGGCGAACAATTAGAAGGTGTTTGGATAAATGGGAAACTGAATGGAGAAGTAGTGAAAAAGGATAAAAATAATGTCGTTATAGAAAAAAGTAACTACAAAGACAATGTCAAAATAGAAGTGATTTATGAAGCTAACTAAACTTTCCATCATCATACCTGTGTTCAATGAAGCTGCGACGGTTCGGTTGATTTTAGACAAAATAAAAGCCACAGAATTGATTGAAGGCATTGAAAAAGAATTCGTCATTGTGGATGACGGTTCGCAAGACACTTCAAAACAGTTGATTCATGCGTTTATAGCGGAAAACCCAACATTAACAATCCAATTCCATGAACATGAAAAAAATCAAGGAAAAGGCGCTTCTATTCATACAGGAATTTTAAAAGCAACAGGCGAATATTTGGTTATACAAGATGCGGATTTGGAATACGATCCAAAAGAATACAATTTATTGCTACAACCTGTCCTAAATGAAGATGCAGACATAGTATATGGTTCTCGTTTTTTAGGAAAAAAAGGAAAACAGACTTCTTATTTTTGGCACTACAACGCGAATAAATTTTTAACATTTTTGTCCAATCTGTTTTCAGGATTGAAACTGACAGACATGGAAACCTGTTATAAATTGCTAAACACAAAAATGGTACAATCCATTCAACTCAGTGAAAAACGTTTTGGCTTTGAGCCAGAAATAACCGCGAAAATTGGAAGAATACAAAATATTCGTGTGCGTGAAGTTGCTATTTCTTATGAAAGCCGACAATACAAAGAAGGAAAAAAAATTGGTTGGAAAGATGGTGTTAGAGCCATTTATTGTATTGTAAAGTATGGACTTTTTAGAAGGAATTAAAAAGCAAAGAGGCTGTCTGGAAAGTTTCAAAAGCCGTCATTCTGGACTTGATCCAGAATCTCATAAAGCTGATTTTCAATTGTTATGCGAAACCGAATCAAGTTCGGTTTGACGAAATTATGACTTTTTAGACAGCCTCTTCTTTTTTTTATGAGAGTGTAATTTGATTAGTTGAGAGTTAGTTGCAGGTAATTAGTATTTTATAAAATCATAAATGAGTAAACGTGTCTTTCAGTACGTAAAAGAGGTGTATGAGTTGGGGAAGTGTAATTTATTGAAAATCAAGTTATTTCTTTTCCTCATACGGGAATTTTCTACTGGCAATTCGCATCATTCTATTGATAATGTTCTTCGTGTTTTTTCCCGATTTACGATTGATCGTTTTCTCGTAACGCCACAATAATTTCCCCGTATTTTTAGTACTTAATTTGATGATAATTTTTCCGTAATCGGATTTTCCCTTTAAAAAAGTAATCAAATTAAAAGACGTGTCCACATCTTTAGAAAGTACAATGCGAGACGTTAATGAACCATTAATAATAGCATCCACTTTTAAAACTTTGCAAAGCTCTTGTGGCGCGTAAATATCCATATCTTCCGCAGTAATTCCTGCTTTTGCCAACATACGATTGGTGGTGTTGATATCTTGAAACTCAATTTTAAGTTTCTTTTTACGCTTTCTGTTCAAAAAATAACTTTCTAACGCTTCTTGTACTGCAACACCTTCACGTTGTTCTAGCTCTTTAATTTGTGTTTTACTATACGAATTGTCATCAGATTTTAACTTCAATGTCGTCTGAAAAGGAAGAATAGCAATTATTTTATGATCTTTTGAAATTTCTTCAAACGAATCACTAATGTAAATCTTTTTCTGTGCGTTGCTTTGTTGTATTCCGAAGAATAGTATAAAAATAAAGAGTACCTTTTTCATCTTTCACATTTTGTTATTCCTGCGTAAACAGGAATCTAATTATAGCATGATTTTTTTAAAAACTCTCGCAAAGATGATTCACTTTAGTTTATGAGCATGAGTGAGCACAATCAACAATCGTACATCGAAAATCAAAAACGCATTCCCATCTTCACATTAAACACACGACCTGTTAAGAAATTTGGGATTCCAAACTGACGTTTTGTATATACATCACGAACCCACGTATTGGTAATTGAGTTTTGTACATCAAACACATTGAAAATCTCAAAACCTAGGTTCAATTCTTTAAAAGCAGATTTCCAACCGCTTTCAAACTGTCTGTCTTTGTCTACCAATACATACGAGAATCCTACATCGGCACGTTTATAATCAGGCAATTCACTTTGAAATAAATATGGATCCGAATAACTTGGCGATCCACCAGGCAATCCTGTGTTATATGTTAAATTCAGGTATAATTTCAAATTCGGAATCTTTCGCATATAATCTTGAAACAAAACGGCAAGCTTCAAACGTTGATCGGTTGGTCTGCTAATATATCCGCGATTGTTAATGTTTTCTTCTGTTTTTAAATAACCTAAACTTACCCAACTTTCGGTTCCAGGAACAAACTCACCATTCAAACGCATATCCAAACCATACGCATACGCATCTGCTGCATTATCAGCACGGTAACGAATACGAACGTTTTCAATAGTATATGCATTTACGTCAGATAAACTCTTATAATACGCTTCGGTTGTCAATTTAAAAGGTCTGTCCCACAACTTAAAACTGTAATCATTTCCTAACACAATATGAATTGATTGCTGTGCTTTTACATTCGGATTTACAACACCGTCAGGTCCACGCAATTCTCTGTAAAATGGCGGTTGATGGTAAAACCCACCTGACAAACGAAACAACATGTCTTGTTCCCAGTCTGGTTTAATGGCAATTTGCGCTCTCGGACTTACCACAGCTTGCGTATTGCTTTCAATTCCTTCACCATTTACAGTCCAACTGTGTGCACGCACACCAATATTTGTATACAATTCGTGTTCGCCAATCATGGATTGTTTGCTCCATTGTGCATATCCAGAAAAGCGATCAATTTGTGTATTATTTCGAGCGCGAATCGATTGAAAAGGTTCCAACGGACCTTCAAACGCTTCATATGGTTGATTATTTCCTAAACCAGGTAACGGCGGACGAATAGAGAAACCAGCAGAATCAATCACTTCCCATTCAATCAAACGGTCACGAATGTCTTCATGTGTATATTTTAATCCCCAATCAACTTGATTTTCATCGCCATCAATTTCATACGTTCCTTTGTGTTCTACATTTACAATTAGCGCATCTAAGTCGTTACGACCATGATTTAATTGCGAACCAATTCCTTCGCTAAATTCTACATTTCCTAAATCTTCATCGCCAATATTTGAGTTTACTTCACCCAAACGGTATTGCGCCAAAATATCAAAATGCTCTTGTTCTGTGGTATGATACATGGAAGTAATAAACTTCAACGTTACTTCATCATTCAGAAAATAATTAGCTTTTAAAGCGCCAAAATACGTTCGGTAACGGTCTTGTTCTTGTCCTTCATAAAAAACCAACAATGCCACAGGATCTTGCAAAGTTCCAAAATTAGTTTGTCGCGTTAACGGTTCGTAATCGTAATCATTAAAAGAAACATTTCCCAAAAAGTTTAAGTGAAATTTATCTGAAAATTTATATGTCAAATACGTTTGAAAATCCACAAAACGCGGTCTAAAATTCGTTTCAGTCTGTTTGCTATTTACGAGTAAGCTATTGTCGCGAAAGCGAATTCCAGAAATGGTAGAAAACTTACTGTCCTTACTAACTGTTTCAATAGAAGCACTTCCGCCAAGGAGACTTAAGTTGACTCTTCCGCCAAAACTAGTTGGTCTTTTGTAGGTAATATCTAATACAGAAGAAAGTTTGTCGCCAAATTTTGCTTGAAATCCTCCTGCAGAAAAATCTACATTTTGGACTAAATCGGAGTTTACAAAACTCAAACCTTCTTGTTGTCCTGAGCGAATTAAAAACGGGCGATAGACTTCAATTTCATTTACATATACTAAGTTTTCATCGAAGTTTCCACCACGAACCGAATATTGTGTACTTAATTCATTATTATTATTTACTCCAGGAAAAGACATTAATAAATTCTCCACTCCAGGATTTGCGCCAGGAATTAAGCGAACTGTCTCCGCAGAAACCGTTTGTATTCCTTGAACTGCTTTTCGTTTTTGAGAATCAATAATAACTGTTTCTATCTGTTCTGTAGTTGTTGACATGATTGGGAAAATTTCATAATCTTCTCCATTTTTCAACTGCACCGTAAATTGGATGAGTTTGTGCGAAATGTGTGTCAATGTCAGCGTAACTTTTTCATTGGCAGGGACCACAATTTTGAAAAAACCATTTTTATTGGTTTGTGTTCCTGTACCGACAGAAGTTTTAATATTTACGGCATCAATGGGTTTATTATTGGCATCTAAAATAACTCCTCGTACAGTTCCTGTTTGTGCAAACATGACGCTGGCAAACAATAAAAAAGTCAAGAAAAGTATAAAACGTGTGGGTTTCAAAAGTATCAGTTTTTAGTTTTTCTATAAAATATGCTGGTAAAAGTAGTATTATTTCCAACATTATCAGTAACGATCAACTTTAAATTATGTTTTGCTTCAGTAAAAATAATATCGTTAAAATTGTACGTTAGCATGCCTTTTTTGGGATCGTATTCGAGTAAAATCCATTTTCCGTTAATCGTTCCACGAAAACTACGTACGCCAGAAAGATCGTCACTTACTCTAATTTTTAAGTATTTTTTGGAAGAAATCCATTTGTCTTTTGCAAAGTTTACAGGTTTCACTTTTGGTGGAACAGAATCTTTTGCTAAGAAATACGTACCCAAATTTTTTGTGCTCGTTGTAAATGTAGAGCCTTTCTTTTTGGTGGAACTGTATGCTGGTTTTTTCTTCCTGTTTAAACTTGCAATGAATAGTTTTTTTCTGTCTTTAGCGGAATATTTAGAAACATCGAAAGAAATTACGAAGTTTTTATGCGCAGCTACTTTGTCATTGTGAATGTTGTAGCGTCCTTTTTTATCTTTTGATAGATCGAAATAAAAATCTTCATAAAATGTGTTTTTAGGAATGTACACACTTACATTACCTTCCTTAATTGAATGTTCTGTGTTTCGAGTAATTAAATTTTTGGTAACCGTTTCTTTTCGTTTTTTTGTGATTTTTTGTTTTTTACCAACAATAGGAACGGTAATCGTTGTCATATTATTTTTAAAATCCTTTACTTTTAAAACAACGGTATATTCTTTTCCTTCTTCTATTTGAATGCGACCATTATTGACTACATTATCATAAATACTCAATTTATTAGCAGCTGTTACAAAACAACGTTGCACGCGCTGTTTTACTTTTTTAAATCGTGCATAATCTATTAATGTATTGATGTATCTCGATTCGCCAAACGAAAACTTATTGAACGTGTAGCTAAAATTTTTCGTACCATTTACAAAGCTTTCCACTTGATACACTCCGTTTTTATTAACCGCTAAATCTTGTCGGTCGTATGAATTAATTCCCAAGCCAATTTCGCCAGAAGCGTATATTTTTGCTGCGGTATAACTATTTTTCTCTTTTCCTTTTTTCAATTGCAATTGCACAATTTTGTTAGAAGCATTTACTTGTGCATCTTCTGAAAGTGTGTATGCAAATACGGCATTTACTGTAGGATTGTGCGAATCTTTCACTTCAATACCAAACAACATCGGATTCATAGGTTTTGCCGCTGCATCACGAATTTCAAAGTGCAAATGCGGTCCGCCAGAAGAACCACTATTTCCTGAATAGGCAATAACTTCTCCTTTTTTCACTACCAATTCTGTCGGTTTTGGATACAGTTGAATGGCGTAACTTTCTTTGTTGTATTGTTGTTTCTTTAAATACGCTTCTAACTTTGGAGCTAGTTTTTTCAAATGCGCGTACACTGAAGTATATCCGTTGGAATGTGTTACATATAATGCTTTCCCAAATCCCCAATGTTGAATTTTAATGCGCGAAATATGTCCATTACCAATAGCAAATACTTCAAAACCTTCTTTCTGTTTCGTTTTAATGTCAATTCCTGAATGAAAATGATTGCTACGAAGTTCACCAAACGTTCCCGATAAAATAATTGGAATATTCAACGGCGATCTAAAATCGGCATTGGTTATTTTATTTTGAGAAAAGGCTTGTGAAAAGAAAAATATGAAAATAAAAAACAGTCTGTACATAAATCAAAAATGCGTTTGAAAAGCTAAAATAGCTAATACTTAGTTAATTTGGAATGATTGAATTCAAAAACTGCACCAAAAAAAATACAAATCTTAAAGTATTACTTTAAATAATAGTCAAATCCCTTGCGAACTAATTTTATGAATGTTAAATTTGTAACCATACGCATTGAATTAAAATGTAATGAGCAGTACTTTGAAAATCGTTGATTCTCTTGAGAATAGAGTAAGTAAAATGCTTCACAGACTTGAAGTTTTGGAGCAAAAAAATCAACAATTGCATCAAGAATTAGCGAATTCAAAGGCGGAATCGCAACGTTTAGGCGAAGAAATCTCACAGTGGGAAGAAAAGTTTAACACGTTAAAAATTGCAAATTCAATGCTTGGCAGTGATAACAATAAAAAAGAAGCTAAGCTTAAAATAAATACATTAATTCGGCAAATTGACCATTGTATTGCACAATTGGCTGAATAAAAGAAGAGAGTTCTTTACACTATGGAAAACAAGCTCAAAATAAAGCTTTCTATTGCAGATAGAGTTTATCCGCTAACCATTTCGGCAAGCCAAGAAGAAGGATTGCGGAAAGCGGCTAAAAAGATAGAAGCAATGATTAAGCAGTTTGAGCAAAGCTACGCGGTAAGAGATAAGCAAGATGTTTTGGCAATGTGTGCCTTGCAATTTGCAGCCCAAGTAGAGCAAAAAGCCATCGATAAAGACACAAATCAAACAGCATTAGAAGAAAAATTAAAAGCGCTCGACGCATTACTGAAAGCGCAGCTTAGTTCATAAGTTCTTTAAAATATAATAGGTTACTGCCTACATTGGTTTTTATTTTTGATAAACTCAACGTTAATTTAATTAAAAAGAGTGAGTCATGGTTGTAAAAGCAAGCTGTCAGTACAATTTCGGTTGTATTTGGGCAGATCCTTGATCAATCTGTTAGCTCTAAACTTGTTTTTTGGAGTTTATACAAAACTCTAATCAATGTAGGCTTTTTTTATGAAACTCGGTTTAGTAAACCTCAATTTTGAAAAGCTCAAAGCGCAAATTCAAAATGGTAAGCTGAACTAATCCCGTTGCGAAGCGGAATCACATAGTTTGATATTTTTAGTTTTGAAAAGCTCTTAGCGTTTTACATCGAACGCAATCGAGATGCATTCAAAATTGCAAGTTGAACTAACACCACTGAAAAGTGGAAATTAAGGTTTTTACCTTACTAACTAATACATAATTAAGACGATAGATGATGGATAATATGACAATTATAATTGCAGTCGCCGTTGGTGCGATTGGTTTAATCATAGGTTTTCTCATAGCAAAAAGTTTAGAGAAAAAACAAGCTTCAAAAATTATTGAAGAAGCTAAAAAAGAAGCTGCTTCCGCACTGAAAGAAGCCAAGGCAAATGCCGAAAATGTGAAGAGAGACAAAATTCTTCAAGCCAAAGAAAAATTCCTAGAACTAAAAGCAGAACACGAAAAGTTCATTCTATCGAAAGATAAGAAAATGGCAGAAGCTGAAAAACGTACACGTGACAAAGAATCTCAAGTTTCTAGCGAATTATCTAAGAATAAAAAACTAAATCAAGAGGTAGAAGCAAAAGTAAAAGATTATGATTACCGATTGGATTTTGTTGAAAAGAAGCAATCAGAAGTTGAGCGTTTACACAAAAGTCAAGTAGAACAATTGGAAGTTATTTCTGGATTGTCTGCCGATGAAGCCAAAGAACAATTGGTAGCTTCCCTGAAAGAAGAAGCAAAAACAGATGCGATGAGCTACATTCAAGGAAAACTTGAAGAAGCAAAATTAACAGCGCAACAAGAAGCAAAGAAAGTCATTATCAATACGATTCAACGTATTGGAACAGAAGAAGCAGTAGAGAATTGTGTGTCTGTTTTTAATATTGAATCAGACGATGTTAAAGGTCGTATTATTGGTAGAGAAGGACGAAATATTAGAGCGCTAGAAGCAGCAACTGGAGTTGAAATTATAGTAGATGATACGCCAGAAGCAATTATCTTATCTTGTTTTGATTCAGTTCGAAGAGAAATTGCACGTTTGTCATTACATAGATTGGTTACAGATGGACGAATTCATCCAGCACGAATTGAAGAAATTGTAAAGAAAACTCGCAAACAAATTGATGAAGAAATCATTGAAGTTGGAAAACGTACGGTAATCGATTTAGGAATTCACGGATTGCATCCAGAATTGATTAAAACGGTTGGACGTATGAAATACCGTTCTTCTTACGGACAAAACTTGTTACAACACTCGCGTGAAGTAGCAAAACTTTGTGGTGTCATGGCTTCTGAATTAGGATTGAATCCGAAACTTGCCAAAAGAGCAGGATTACTACACGATATTGGAAAAGTGCCAGATACAGAAACAGAAGTGCCACACGCAATTTTAGGAATGCAATGGGCAGAAAAGTATGGTGAAAAAGCAGAAGTTTGCAATGCAATTGGAGCACACCACGACGAAATTGAAATGACTTCATTATTATCGCCAATCATTCAAGTATGTGATGCAATTTCTGGAGCAAGACCAGGCGCACGTCGTCAAGTATTAGACAGTTATATACAACGTTTAAAAGACTTGGAAGATATTGCATTTGGATTTAACGGAGTGAAGAAAGCCTACGCAATTCAAGCCGGTAGAGAATTACGTGTAATTGTTGAAAGCGAAAAGGTAGACGATGCAAAAGCAGCAGAATTATCATTTAATATTTCACAAAAAATCCAAACGGATATGACCTATCCTGGACAAGTGAAAATTACGGTAATTCGTGAAACAAGAGCTGTAAATATTGCCAAGTAAGTAATAAAGCACACAAAATATACTCACAAAACGTGAATATCGAAGTTTTTTGAAACTACGGTATTCACGTTTATTGTTTATGGCAAACCTATGACGACGCGAGATGGTTTATGGTTAACTTTATATATAACCTAAATAAAACTTAACATGTTAAAGAAACTCTTGAATCTAACTGGCGTTGATGCACTTACGAAAGTGCAGCAAGTACGAGCCAATGGAGGAAAAGAATCCTCCGTAACCTCTTCTTTTATGTGTTACTGCAACAGTGTTTTTATTGGAGATAAAAATTCAGTAAAAGATTGCTGGAAAGCTTGTTAAATCAGTAATACTGAAAAAGATGAAAAGCAGAAAACTTATATAAAGGTTTCTGCTTTTTTTATGTTCGTGGATGAAATTTTTCCATAATTGCGGCCAAATGTTTTCGGTCTACGTGCATGTAAATTTCAGTTGTGGTAATACTTTCATGTCCCAACATTAATTGTATGGCACGCAAATCGGCTCCGTTTTCTAGTAAATGTGTAGCAAACGAATGGCGAAATGTATGCGGAGATACATTCTTTTTTAATCCAATTTTCTCAACCAAACGTTTTATAATCGTAAAAATCATGACGCGTGTTAATTGTTTTCCGCGTCTATTCAAAAATACGGTATCGCTAAATTCAGGCACTTCTTTGACAAAAGGACGTGATTCTTTTACATATATATTGATGTGTTTTTTTGTGATAGGACCAATAGGTACAAAACGTTGTTTGTCACCTTTTCCGGTTACTCTTATAAAACCTTCATCAAAAAATAGATCGGATAACTTTAAATTGACCAATTCGCTTACGCGCAATCCGCAACCGTATAAAGTTTCAATAATTGCTTTATTTCGATGTCCTTCTGCGGAACTTAAATCAATGGCAGAAATCAGTTTTTCAATATCTTCAAGTGCTAATGTATCGGGTAATTTTCTACCTATTTTTGGTGCTTCAATCATTTCGGTCGGATTGTCTTTTCGATATTCTTCAAACACTAAATAATTAAAGAAACTTTTCAACCCAGAAATAATGCGTGTTTGCGATCGGGCATTGAGTACTTTCGCAATCTCATAAATAAATTGTTGCACCGTATCTTCATCGATAGATAATGGTGAATGATTGATTTCATTATGCTCAATAAATCGAATAAGTTTTTCAATATCGTGCGAATAATTCACAATAGTATTACCAGACAAACCGCGTTCAATCTTTAAATAATGTTTAAAATCTTTTAGCGTATGAGTCCATTTCATAGAAAAAAACGTGTTTGTTTGGGAATTTTAGTTAAAAAAAAACAATTGAATATCAGTATGTTAAAAAAAATAAGAATACTTATCAATGTTAATAATTAGTTAACAAATGTAAGATAATATACAAAAAGTGTTTTTTTTGTACTCGAATTAATTAAAAAACTATTTTAAAATGAAAAAAATTATTTTAGCAGCTGTTGCTGTTTTCGGATTCGCATTTACTGCAAACGCACAAGACGATGACAAAGCTACAGGACAAACAGCAAAAGGAAAGTGGTTAATCGAGGCTAATACAGGTAACGCTGTTTTAGGAACAACTGGTATCTACTTTACATCTGTTGATGGAGAATCTACTTTCAACATCGGTTTAGATGGAGGTTATTTTGTAATGGACGATTTAGCTATTAAAGCTGGTCTTGGTTACGGATCTGACTCTGCGGCAGACACAAACATTTTCTCGTACCGTTTAGGAGCTAAATATTATGTAAAAAGCATGATTCCTATTTCGTTAGATTTAACAGGATCTTCTATTAAAGATGCTCAAGAAAACCCAATGTGGTTAGGAATTGGAGCTGGTTACGCTTGGTTTATTGGAAACAATGTTTCTATTGAGCCAGGACTTCGTTACAACGTTTCTTTAAACGAAGACTTTACAGATGAAGGAGTTTTACAATTCAATGTTGGATTTGCATTACACTTCTAAAAAAAGCACAAAACATTATGCCAAAAAGAGGAAGCAATGCTTCCTCTTTTTTTGTTCTAAAACTGATTAAGATACCAAATATTTAATACATTCGTAGATACATTAACAATCAGTAAAACGAATTAGTATATGAAAAAAGTTACTATTCTTTTCGTATTATTATGCTTTGGACTTACTGCCAATGCACAAAATTTCTCTTTTGGTTTTAAAGGAGGTTATAATTTAGCAGGCATACAAGGAGATGATTCTAATGGATTTCAAATGCGTCATGGATTTCATTTAGGAGTTGTGTCTGAGTTTGAATTGACCAATACATTTTCAATACAACCAGAAATAATATATTCACAACAAGGAGCAAATAATAATGCTGTTTTTGTATTCAATGAATTTCCTCTTATAGAAGGTGAATTGGAGTCTGATTACAATTTTATAAACCTTCCAATTATGGCGAAGTATTATATTCTTAAAGGATTTAGTATTGAGTTAGGTCCGCAAGTTGGGTTTTTACTTTCTGCAGCGCAAAAAAATGAAAGTCAAATTGTAGACGTAAAAGATCGGATAAAAAGCATAGATTTTGGTGTCAATTTTGGTCTAGGCTACAAACTTTCTAATGGTTTAAACTTTGGAGTACGTTATAATGCTGGACTTACTAATATTAATGATATTAGTGGATTGCCTAATAAAAATAGATACGGTGTACTACAGTTCTCAATTGGCTATTTTTTACGAAAATAGATAACTCAAAAATAAATCATTAAAAGGAAGCCTAGTGCTTCTTTTTTTATGCATTGAAATTCGTATTTTTACCAAAACAATTCCTATGAATATTATTATTGTCAATGGACCTAACTTAAATCTGCTCGGAAAACGCGAACCCGAAATCTACGGAAGTGCTACGTTTGAAGATTATTTTAAAACACTACAAACGCAGTTTTCAACAGTAAATTTAAGCTACTATCAATCGAATGTTGAAGGCGAATTGATCAATAAACTACAAGAAATCGGTTTTGAATTCGATGGTATTATTTTAAACGCAGGTGCGTATACACATACTTCTATCGGGATTGGTGATGCTATCAAAGCCATTTCGACACCTGTCGTAGAAGTCCATATTTCCAACACATTTGGCAGAGAAGCATTCAGGCATCAATCGTATATCTCACCCAATGCAAAAGGTGTTATTTTAGGTTTTGGAATGCAAAGTTATCAATTGGCAATTCAGAGTTTTTTATCTTAAATAAAATACGCTATGTTCATTCTTCAATACTTTGAAAGTCTTTGTTAGTGAATTCTATCAGACCAAAAAATAAATAGAAAATTACAGATGAAAAAAGCATACTTTAATTGGAGTACAGGAAAAGACTCTTCACT
>NZ_JBGCDL010000184.1:0-7334 GCF_045105435.1 Kordia sp.
ATTGATATTCTTTATTGTTATCGATTTTATCCAAGATAAATTCAACAGAATATTGTTTAATTCTTAGAGAATCCTTTATGAATATCCTATGAAACATCTGTTTCTGTTTTTTTTTTTTTTGTTCGAAAGTTTCTGATAGTACTCTATTCTCTGGAAAAACTAACATGTTGCTTTCATCCTTAGGTAGGCTTTCACAACTAAAACTCAAGAATAAGATTAAAATAATTATTAATTTTCTCATTGTTTTTTATGTTGAATTTGTCAAAGTATCAAATATAGTACGCACCATTTTTTTTTAATTTAAAGTATCTGATATAAAATGCAAATATCTGTTTTTTAGTATTTTAAATATGCATGTTATACTTATAACGACAACTTAGATTCTACATATCTGAAAGGAAAAATTTCTTTAATTTCTTCTACTATTAATCTATCATCTTCTTCTCCTGAATCCATTAATTCAGTGAGTGTCTTGTTAAACTTTTCTTTGGCAAAACTATTCCGAACTTCACTATAGGCTGTGTAAATTTTATCCCTAATGTTAACGTATCTCTTTAAATATAGTTTATCATCAAATCTGCCAGAAATCATCACATTTTTATTCATAAGAACCTTCCCTGAAAATTCAAAATCTCTTTCAACAGTCTCAGGCATATCATCATTATCAGGATTTGGAACCAAATATTTTTTAAGTTCAGAAACGATCAAACTATCCTCGACCATTTTACCTTCAATCAAACATTCTCCTTTTTTATTTAAAAGAATTTTGACTAAATTTCGTTGTTTTACAGTAATTATATCCGAATTTTCTATATCAAAATTATAATAATAATGCACTTTCAGCACTACATCATCTACTTCTAAAACTGGTTCCGATTTTTCTTCACAAGAAAAAAGTATAAGTGTTAAAATAAGTAATCCGATTTTTTTTATTTTCATAATCAGCATAATTGTATTTTTTATAAAATGGCAGTTACTAGTCTAAACTTGATTTTTAATTAGAACCCGTTGTGCATTTTTAATTCAAAAGTATAATGAAACGTCATTTCGAGTGATGTTGAGGTACGAAAAATCGTATTTCGACTAAGCTCAACAGAACTATCGAGAACTGTTTTGTAAAAAATATTCTATTCTCCTATGTTTGATAATTGTAAATTTCACTCGAATTGACGAAATTTTATCAAAATGCACAACAGGTTAATTAGAGTTAAAACTACAGCAACTTCCTCTTATTTTCGATGAAAGTTATATAGTTTGTTGACATACAAATATCTGCTTTTCCGAATCGTCTGCAAATGCTGCTGATTCAAAACTTCCGAATTTGTGAATAATGTCAAAACCATTTATTTTTAGATACGTATCTAATTCTTGCGAAAAAAACATGCGCATGTAAATATCTTGTACAGAATCAAACGTACCATTTATAAAATAATGCCATTCGATATGATTTATTTGTGCAGCACTTTCATACGTCATTATTTCTTTGATTTCAACATTTCGTCCATCATCAGTTGTGTATTGAATCACTTTTTTTAGTTGTTTTTCGCTTTCTACAATGAATTGAATATTCGGATTAAAGCAATCTAACAGAAACAAACCACCTTTTTTAAGATGCTTTTTTACTACTGAAAATGCTTTAAACAAATCTTCATTTTTATATAAATGATGAATGGAATTGAACGGAATAAAAACGAGATCGTATTGCTCTTGTAAATCCAAGTTTCTAATATCACCTTCAATAAAATCAATAGTTACGCCAGCTTCGGAAGCTTTTTTGTTTGCTTTTTCCAGCATGGAAGGTGTATAATCTACACCTGTAATATGAAATCCATCTTTTGCAATTGGAATCGTAAGTCTGCCTGTACCACAACAAAGTTCTAGAATACGCGCCTCTTTATTTTTTGGAAGCCATCGTTTGTAAAAGTCCAAATCTGCTAAACTTGTATTCATGCCGTCATAAATACTTCCGTCATAAATTAAATCGCCGACTGAATACGTGTTTTCTTTTTTATCTTCCAGCATATATCTTTTTGTATTAATTTATTTTCATGTTGATGCATGTAAAAGTAAATTTAGCTTTAAAATTAATAGTAGAAAAATAACATACTAATATCAAACACCAAAACTACTTCACCACAATCTCATCCAAAAATGTCCAGGCTTTATTTCCTGCGCCTTGTAAACCTTCGGGAATGGTTCCATAATTCGGAATAAAAATTTCGATGTGTTTTGTCATAACTTCTTCAATTTGAAATGTATGTGGAATGAGTGTCGCTTCACTTGTTGCAATTTGATTGATCTGATTCAACGTTCTACCATCTTCTTCATTTATGTAACTCACACCAATTTCCTTTGGCGCATAAATCCATTGTCCATTTGCGTTATAGAAACGTGTAGAAATGGAACTAATTTTTGTTGGTTTGTCAAAATCAATCATAATTGTCACGTCTTTTCCCCAGAAACCCAACCATTCTTTGTCGCCATAACGCGTGTCACTTCCTGAAATTCCATTTATCAATCCTGCTTTTCCGCTTCCTGTGTATGCTTTGTGTGCTTTTGGTTCGAGTGTAATTTTTGCACCAATTGCTTCATGTTTATTAAATGTCAATATAAAATCACGTCCGAGTTTCTCTTTTTCGTCAAAAACTGCCGCTTTTAATACGGTTGAACCTTCAATAGGAAGATAACTTGTATATTGTGTTGAATTCAGTGTTGGAGACGAATTGTCTGCTGTATAGCGAATGGTTTTATTTCTAATAACGGTTTGCAAGTCAAAAACCATTTTATTATTTCGTTTGGTAACTTCGCCTTCAATCTCATATAAATGATTTGCATAGTTCACATTTTGCGCATCCAAACGTTTGTGATAATGTGATAGGCGATAGGCAAAATCTTGGTAATCTCTTCTGTACGGATTTGACCAATTGACTTCCGCCATGGCAATAACTCTCGGAAATGTCATGTATTCAACCTTTTCGGAGTTCGGAATATATTCTGTCCATACATTTCCTTGTGCGCCCAAAACTAATTTTGCTTCTTCTTCGGTGAGTTCTTTTGGAATCGGATTGAAACTATATACCTTTTCCAACGGTAAAAAACCACCAATTGCCAACGGTTCATCTGCATGATCCGATTGATAATAATCAAAGTACGCATGCGAAGTTGGCGTCATAATTACATTGTGTCCCGATTTTGCAGCTTCAACAGCGCCTTTCGTTCCGCGCCATGACATTACCGTTGCATTTGGCGCCAATCCGCCTTCTAAAATTTCATCCCAACCAATAATCTGTTTGCCTTTACCATTGATATATTTTTCCATGCGCGCAATAAAATAACTCTGCAAACCGTGTTCGTCTTTTAAATTTTCCTTTTTGATGAGTTCTTGACAATGTTTACACGCTTTCCAACGTGTTTTTGGCGCTTCATCACCGCCAATATGAATGTATTTCCCTGGGAAAAGTGGCATGACTTCATCCAAGACATTTTCTAAAAACGTGAATGTTTCTTCACTCGGACAATAAATATCTTCAAAAACGCCCCATTTTGTAGCAACTTTTACATTTTTTCCTGTGCAACCTAAGTTCGGATATGCCGCAATTGCTGCTTGTGAATGTCCAGGCATTTCTATTTCAGGAATCACAGTTATGTAGCGTTCGGAAGCATACTTTACAATGTCTTTGACTTCTTGTTGCGTGTAAAATCCGCCATATTTTTTTCCATCAAATTGTTGAGGTGAATCGTTGTAATGTCCAATCAGTGTTTCATCGCGAAAAGCGGCAACTTTTTGTAATTCAGGATATTGCTTAATTTCAATTCGCCAACCTTGATCGTCGGTCAAATGCCAATGAAATGTATTTATTTTTAGTTGCGAAAGTAAATCTATGTACTTTTTAATAAATTCGACGGAATAAAAATGACGTGAAACATCTAAGTGCATTCCGCGATACGAAAATCTTGGCGCATCTTTTACAAACGCATTTTGCAATTGAATTTCTTTATTGGGAAATGTTTTGTTTTCTAGAGTTGGCGGAAAAAATTGACGCAAGGTTTGAAATCCGTAAAAAGCTCCTTTTGTTGTTTTTGCTTTGATTATAATCGTAGAAGTATCCACAACTAATTCATAACCTTCTTCATTCTCAATAGTTTTATCATGGATAAATGAAATCGAATTTTTATCAGGAGTGTTGTCCGTAATCAATCTATAGCCAAGCTTTTCCTCTATAAACTCATTAAAAATGGTAGCCACTGTACTTAATTCATTATCTGAATGCAAAGCAACTTTATCATTAAATAAAAACACACCTTTTTGCAAGCCAAGATCGTTAGGAATAGGGATCACATGCGGTCTTACAGGTGGTTTTATAGGAAGTTGTGGTTTTGAGCAACCAATTAAACAAAGGAAAATTACGAATTTGGAAAAAATAGTACTTCTCATTTTAGTATATTTGATGCCATAAATTTAGTAATCTATTTAATGAAACTTCAACACATCACACTTTTTATTGTCATTTCTCTATTTTTTAGTTGTACGAATGACGAAAAAACACAAATCGCACAAAAAGATAAAGCATTAATCAAGTATGTAAATCCGTTTATTGGAACTGGCGGACATGGACATACATATCCTGGCGCAACGATGCCGTATGGTATGATGCAATTGAGTCCAGATACACGTTTAGATGGTTGGGATGGTTGTTCGGGCTATCACTATTCAGACGAATATATTTATGGTTTTTCACATACACATTTGAGCGGAACAGGAGTTTCCGATTATGGAGATATTTTGCTAATGCCTACCAATGAAGTGAATTTTAATAATGGTTCAAACGGTGAAAAAGGCTATCGTGCACATTTTTCGCATGACAATGAAGTTGCTGAAGCAGGATATTATAAAGTGCATTTAGACACTACAAATATTGATGTAGAATTAACGGTTTCTAAACGTAGCGGAATTCACAAGTATATGTTTCCTTCTGCGGAAAACCAAGTTGTGATGTTAGATTTGGTACATCGGGATAAAGTTTTGGATGCCAAAATTGAAAAAGTTTCCGATACAGAAATTGTTGGGTATCGTTTTTCAGAAGCATGGGCAAGCGATCAACGTTTATATTATGTGATAAAAACATCGCATCCTTTTGAGGATATTTTACAATCGCCACCAAAACAAGGAATGCCTGGTGCCAGACGATCGGCGTTGACGTTTAAAAACCCAAATAACGAACCAATTATTATTAGAGTCGGAATTTCGGCAGTAGATATTGATGGCGCACGAAAAAACTTAGCACAAGAAATAGGAAAGAAGACGTTTGAAGAAGTTAAGAAAATAGCGCAAGATACTTGGGAGAAACAATTGGAGAAAATTGTAATTGAAAGTGACGATGTAGATTATAAAACGAATTTTTACACAGCGTTATATCATACGATGATTGCACCAAATTTGTATCAAGATGTTGATGGACGTTACCGTGATATGGACATGAAAATTCACGAATCAAAAGAGCATACACATTACACCGTTTTTTCTTTGTGGGATACGTATCGTGCAGCGCATCCGTTGTATACGATTATTGAACAAGACAGAACGAACGATTTTATTAAAACGTTTATTAAAAAATATGAATCGGGCGGAATTATGCCAATTTGGGATTTATCGGCTAATTATACAGGTTGTATGATTGGCTATCACGCAGTTCCTGTAATTGCAGATGCGTATATGAAAGGTATTCGCGATTATGATGTTGATAAAGCTTTTGAAGCAATGAAACACAGTGCTACGCGTGATAAATTAGGATTGAATTATTATAAAGAACTTGGATTTATTCCTGTAGAGAAAGAATCGGAATCTGTGTCTAAAACTTTAGAATATGCCTATGATGATTGGACAATTTCTCAAATGGCGAAAGCAATGGGGAAAACTGCGGATTATGAAGAATTTGCCAAGCGTGCGCAATACTATAAAAATGTGTTTGATCCAGAAACGAAATTTATGCGCGGACGTTTTAGAAATACTTGGTTTGCACCTTTTGATCCGTACGAAGTAAACTTTAACTACACAGAAGCCAACTCTTGGCAATACAGTTTTTATGTGCCGCAAGATGTTTCAGGCTTTATTGAGTTGTTAGGCGGAAAAGACAAGTTGGAAGCACAATTAGATAAGTTATTTACTGCGAATCAAGAAACTGCTGGACGTCATCAAGTTGATATTACAGGATTAATTGGTCAGTATGCGCACGGAAATGAGCCAAGTCATCACATGGCATATTTGTATAATTTTATCAATAAACCTTCAAAAACACAGGAATATGTGCATCAAATCTTAACGACATTATACAAAAACGAACCTGATGGCGTTTCTGGAAATGAAGATTGCGGACAAATGAGTGCTTGGTATGTATTGAGCAGTTTAGGATTTTACTCGGTAACACCTGGAACGAACGAATATATTATTGGAACGCCATTGTTTGACAAAGCTACGATCAATCTGGAAAATGGAAAAACCTTTACAGTGGTTGCGAATAATAGTTCGAAAGAAAATAAATATATCAAATCGGCTTCGTTGAACGGAAAAAATCATCCAAAAACATTTATAAATCATTCCGATATTATGAATGGTGGAAGTTTGGTTTTTGAAATGACAAACGCAGCAACAGATTGGGGAACACAAGACGAGAACATTCCGGTAACGGAAATTACAGAACATAAAATTGTACCGCCGCCATTTATTGCCAAAGGAGAGATTGCGTTTAAAGGAGAAACAGAAATTACGCTTGGTATGCCAACGACTCCAGCGGAAATGTTTTATAGTATTGATGGTTCTAAATTTGAATTGTATAAAAAGCCTTTTGTAATATCTGAAGCTTGTGAGCTAAAAGTGTATGCAAGTGACGGTTATGGAAACGAAAGTGTGAAAATTGCCACTAATTTCTTTAAAATAGATCCAAACTTAAAAATAACACTCGGAACCGAATACGCAAATCAATACAATGCAGGTGGACAAAACGCGCTGATTGACGGAATTTTTGGAACCGAAGATTTCCGTACAGGAACGTGGCAAGGCTATTTTGATAAAGATTTGATTGCTACGGTCGATTTGGGAAGCGTGAAAGATATTGAATACATTGGAGTCAACTTTTTACAAGATCAGAAATCGTGGATATTTTTACCAACAGAAGTAGAATATTTGATCTCCACGAATGGAAAGAAATATATTAGTATTCAGAAATTAGCGTACGATACACCAAAGCCAACTGAAAAGCCAAAAGTTGAAAAAGTTGGTTATGCTTTTAAATTGAAAAAAGCACGTTATGTAAAAGTAGTCGCCAAAAAGCTCGGAA
>NZ_JBGCDL010000185.1:0-3895 GCF_045105435.1 Kordia sp.
TGGTTGTAACGCCATGTCTTCACGAACCCAATGCAATTCATCGTCTTTTACAAATAAGGTACGTCTGTACAATCCTGGGTGTGTTTTTCCTTGTCCCGTGTATATTACGTTTTCTTTTACATCTGTTTCAATAACGAATAAAGGTTCAATTGTTCCACCAACTGCCAAGCCTTTTCGTTGTCCGTTTGTAAAATAGTGTGCTCCTTGATGCTTTCCAACTACTTTTCCATCGGTTTGTGCATAGGTATATTTTTCAGCAAAGTATGCCAACTCTTCTACTTTTGTAGCAAATGTTGGTACTGTTTTGTGATAGTCTTCTTTTTGTTTCGGAACTTCAATAATAACACCTTCTTTGGGTTTTAGTTGTTGTTGCAAAAAGTCTGGTAATTTTACTTTTCCAATGAAGCATAATCCTTGTGAATCCTTTTTTTCTGCTGTGATTAGATCTGCTTTTGCAGCAATTTCACGTACTTCTGGCTTTGTGAGTTCGCCTATTGGGAACAATGCTTTTTCTAATTGTTCTTGTGATAATTGACATAAGAAATACGATTGATCTTTGTTGTCATCTTTTCCTGCCAATAGTCTGTGAATCATTTTCCCATCTTTTTCAATGGTTTCTTTTCTACAGTAATGCCCTGTTGCAACATAATCGGCACCTAAATCTAGCGCGATTTTCATAAATACATCAAATTTTATTTCCCGATTGCATAATACATCTGGATTTGGTGTACGCCCTTTTTCATATTCGTTGAACATGTAATCAACGATGCGTTCTTTGTATTGCTCGCTTAAGTCTACTGTTTGAAATGGAATTCCTAGTTTATCTGCTACTATTAAAGCGTCGTTACTATCTTCTAACCACGGACATTCGTCAGAAATGGTCACAGAATCGTCGTGCCAATTTTTCATGAATAGTCCAATAACTTCATATCCTTGTTCTTTCAGTAAATATGCTGTTACACTTGAATCTACTCCTCCTGAAAGTCCTACTATTACTCGTTTCATTTTATCTTTTTCGCTTGTTATGCATCGTTATAAAAGTATTGTCCATATATCTTCAAAGCTATTCTCGATACAATTTTTCTTTAAAAAATTATTCGAATTAACACGCAGTGAATGTATATACTGTTGTAGACGTATTTGATACATTTTGCTGACAAAGATACTATCTTTTTCGTGTTTTTTTTGAGTTGATTCGTGTCAAGCATATTTAAACCCAAATTATGCTAATAGAAAATCTATTCCATCTTGAAACCACTTCAAAATCTAGCGTTATACTTTGTTTTTTAATTTAACCATAACGATACTATCTGAAATTAAAAAAAGTAATAGATTTTTTTGTAGTTTCAACCTTCATAACGAAGTTCTATTACATAATTCGGGTTATACACAAAAAAGCCTGAGTGGAAAGAACACTCAGGCTTTTTTTATAATTTACATTTTTACTATAGTGAAGACAATTCAAATACTAAATATTCTAAAAGTCTGTCTACAGTACTGAATCCGTCGTCGTGGTTTTCCGTATGAAATGAAGAGTAAAACACGCCGCCTTCTCCGACTAAAAATGTAAACGCTAAATCTTTGTTTTCTGTAATTTGCGCACCTGTTGCATCTCTGTACGTTACAGGTCCGTTAAACCAACTTAATACTGTTGCGTCGTTTGCAGTATTTACAACTTGCCATCCTGGAAGGAATTCGTCAAGTAGTATGGTATCGTCATTATTTAATGTGATTCCGAAATTTACTTGCAACCAATCAATTAAATCTTGATCAAAAATGGTTGCTTCTGTTGTGGTAGAGTTTCCGCTTTTTTCAGGATCTAGGAAATCTATGTATTGTTGTCCATTGCCAGTAATCCCTTCTAGGTATGTAAAAGCCCAATCGGTTGCATATACAATTCCGCCATTGTTTACATATTGCGTAATGTTATCGTTGTATTCTGTATAGTTTTCGTTTAATCCGCAGTTTAAGAAGATGATGTCATATTCCGCCAACATACTTGACGAAGCTACTAAATCACCAAAATTGAAATCGACATTTGGCAGTAAGTTTGTGTTTGTTTTGGCAGTAAAAGCGCCTATTGTTGTTCCGTGATTGTGTCCGTGATTGTTTGTGGCGTTTCCAGGTCTTCCAAAATAGTTTCCTTGAATGATGTCAAATAACGGTTCTTGTGTGAATGGATTTACCAAACCAATATCGTATAGTACAGACTCTATGTGATCAAAACTTCCTGTTACGACTCCAATTCTCGGAAAGCTTTCAATAGGAATATTTGGAATTTCTATATCGTCTTCAGTAGTTATTTCTACCGTTCTTTCTGAACTGAATAGTCCTTTTTTCAACGATATTGTATAGGTTCCTTGTGTTAAGTTTGTTAGTATAAAACTACCATCGGTTCCTGTCAACGTTTCCGCAACTACCGTTTCTTCTTTTGTTGCTGTAATCAAACCGTTTACAATTGGATCTGCATTGTTTGGTGCTAAGAATTTACCAGAAATACTAATTTCTGCTGCTGGCGCTGCTTCATTGTCCTTTTCACACGAAAGTAAAAAAGAAAAAACGAGTACAATTAGTGTTAGTTTTTGAATCTTCATGGTGTATTTTCGGTTAGGTGTTATTTTGTAGATGCACAAACTTCTATTTGGTTGCGTGCTTTTTGTTATTTTAACAAATTCATCTTTAAGCTATTAAGCTTTCTATTTACATATTTAAAACAATTGTAATTTGAAAATTCCCCTAAATTTGTTAAAATACCGGCAATAATTATCACATTTTTGCTGTTAAAAGTTTTTTAATACAGAATGGCAACAGCTTTTTATTTTATCTTTTTTAGCGTATATTTCGATGAAAGAGGCATAACTTTTGCCATAGACACCTAAGTAACACTTATAGTTAAAAGAATTTAGATGAAATTGAAGTTAGGAATTAGCATGTTATTGTTTCTATGCATAGGAAACACGGTATTTTCGCAAAGTAAGAAAACAGATAGTCTTGATATTAAGATTGGGCAAATGATTATGTTGGGTATTGGTGACGATACTGATATGAAAGCCAATAATAAGATTTTAGCCGATATTAAAGCTCAGAAACTTGGTGGCGTTTTGCTGTATGAGAAGAATATTGCCAAATTGAATTCCGTTGAGAATTTGAAGAAGTTGGTTGCTACTTTGAAGAAAGATTCAAGATTACCACTTTTGGTAAGCATTGATGAAGAAGGTGGAAAGGTAAACCGCTTGAAACAAAAGTATGGTTTCCCAAAAACAGTTTCTGCTAAGTATTTAGGCGAAGTAGACGATATTGATTCCACGAAATATTATAGTGATATTATTGCACATAATTTATTAGACTTAGGTATTAACGTCAATTACACACCTGTTTTGGATGTTGATAATCCTGATAATCCGCCAATTGGAAAGAATCATCGTGCGTTTTCTGAGAATCCGAAAGGAATTGTGAAACATGCGCGACAAGTGATTAAGAGTCACCGTTATTTTAATGTAAAAACCGTTGTAAAGCATTTTCCTGGACATGGAAATTCGCGTCAAGATTCACATTATAATGTAACTGACGTGAGTAAGTATTGGAAGCAACAAGAGGTTTTTCCGTATATGAAATTATTGTATGAAGGCAATGTAGACGCAATTATGACTGCGCATATTGTGAATGATAAGTTAGACGATTCTAAGTTACCTGCCACACTTTCTAAAAAGATTATGACCGATTATTTACGTGGCGATCTTGGTTTTGACGGCGTTATTTTTTCTGATGATATGCAAATGAAAGCGATTGCTGATCAGTTTGGTTTTGAGAAATCGATTCAAATGGCAATTCATGCTGGCGTTGATGTATTAATGTTTTCAAATCATATTCCGATGAAAGGTCGCGGCATGATTCT
>NZ_JBGCDL010000186.1:0-2616 GCF_045105435.1 Kordia sp.
TGGTATAGCACTTTAGTAAAAGCCTGTGAAACGGATACAGGCATTGGTTTTCAACCCAAATTAACTATGGTTAAAAGTAATGTTTATGAAACGAAAATAAATAACGTAGTAATTAAAAGAAAAAGACGGTATAGAAATTAATTGTACTTTTTTATGAAATAGAAATTATAATGGCAATAATCAATGCTATTAATATAAATTTCAATAAAAGTATAGTACGGTCCGATTTGTGGAACAATGTATTAATTTCTCGCTCTGTATCTTTCGTTTCTTTCTCTTTTAAGCGCTCATTTACCTTTTCTACATACGGAAGATCTTTTTCATGAAAAAAATATTCTGTAAACTTAGAGTCAGGTATTTCTCTTTTTACGAAATGAATCTGCTTTGTCTTCAACGAATTATCAAAGAAGCTTTCTGCTTCTGTATTTGTAAATAATTTAAAATAACGCTCTAATTTTACTTGCTTCATTATGCGGTCCGTGTACAATAAAGATAGTAAATACAATCTTATTTTCTATTTTTACCGAGAATCAATACGTATTCATGAACTATCGTTTTCCAAAAGAAGAAAAATTAAAAAGCAAAAAGTGTATTGAACTCCTTTTTAGCGAAGGAAATGCTGTGTCTAAATTTCCACTAAAACTCATCTATGTTGCAACCAATTTGCCTAAAGATGTGCCAATTCAGGCAGGAGTTTCTGTCACTAAAAGACGTTTTAAAAAAGCAGTAACGCGCAATCGGATTAAAAGATTAATGCGAGAAGCCTATCGTTTGCACAAAAATGACGTTTTTAACACAATATCAACATCCTATGCTTTTATGTTTTTGTATATTGGAAAGCAAGAACCAACTTTTGAAGAAATAGAAAAAGCGATGGTTCGACTGTTAGAAAAGTTTATTGAAAAAACAGACACAACAATTACCCCTGAAAAATAAAAACACATACGCTATCTTTCTAGCTAATAATGAAGTAAAAAGATGAAGAAACTATTCAAAAAACGAGTTATCATTCCTGTATTGGCAATCACACTTTTATTTGGTGCCGTAGGTTTTAAAAGTGATTTCTTTGAAATTGCAAAGCAAATTGAAATATTCACAACCATGTTTAAGCAATTGAACATGAATTATGTAGATGAAACAAATCCTGCTGAATTGATGGATGATGCCATCAAAGAAATGCTAAACGATTTAGATCCGTATACCAAATTCTACAACGAACAAGATGTAGAAGCGGCTAAAATTAGAAACGCTGGCGAATATTCAGGAATTGGTGCTTCTGTTCGTAGAAACAAAAATAAAATTACCATCATTGAGCCATATAAAGATTATCCTGCCGATAAAGCGGGATTAAAAGCCGGTGATGAAATTGTAAAAATTGGCGACATTGTCATTGCTAGTTTTAAAGAAGATACGGGCGAATTACTAAAAGGTGCTGCCAATAGCAAAGTAACAATTGTATACAAACGTCAAGGAAAAGAATACACAACCGAGCTAACTCGAAGTAAAATTGAAGTAGACGCGGTTCCTTTTTATAAAATGATTGATGACAAAACAGGATATATTGTTTTGGCTAAATTCAACAAAAAAGCAAGTGCACAAACCAAAGATGCGCTGGAAAGACTAAAAGAAAAAGGCGCAGAACGAATTGTATTAGACTTGCGTGGAAACCCTGGTGGATTGCTAAGAGAATCAATTTCGATTGTAAATTTATTTGTGCCAAAAGGCGAAGTGATAGTAACCACAAAATCGAAAGTAAAAAAATACAATAGAACCTACAAAACCAGAAAAAAACCAGTGGATACGGAAATTCCTTTAGTTGTTTTGGTAAATGGACGAAGTGCTTCTGCAAGTGAAATTGTTTCTGGAGCATTACAAGATTTAGACAGAGCTGTTGTTATTGGTGCACGTAGTTTTGGAAAAGGATTGGTACAACAACCTAAAAAACTAACGTACGGAACGCAATTAAAAGTAACAATATCAAGATATTACACACCTTCTGGTCGTTGTATTCAAGCGTTAGATTATTGGAATAGAGATGCCAATGGAAATGCAGTACGAACTGGAGAAGCTGACTATAACGCTTTTAAAACCAAAAAAGGAAGAACGGTATATGATGGTGGTGGAATTAATCCAGACATCGAAATTTCTTCACAAAAAACAAGTGACTTTACAAGATCGTTGATCGGAAACTTAGCTATTTTCAATTATGCCACGGAATTTTACAATCAAAATTCATTTGCTTCTATCAATGATTTTTCTGGTGATAATGTAAATTATGACGCGTTCAAACAAAACATAGCAGCTTCAGGAATGGATTTTTACGAAACCAATACTGAAAAAGAACTCAAAAAAATAATGAGCACAAAAGAAGCCACTGATTTTGGTAACAATGTTTCAAAAGAATACGGTGATTTATTAACGTCTATCAAACAAAGTAAAGTAGACGCTTTAGACACCTATAAATCACAAATTGAAGTAGAGCTTCAAAACGAAATATTAAAGCGTTATTTCTATCGTGAAGGCTTATATGAGTATCAATTAACAAACGATGAAGCCATTAAAGCAGCAACCGCTTTATTAGCAAACAAAAGTAAATACGACGGTATTTTAAACTAA
>NZ_JBGCDL010000187.1:0-8218 GCF_045105435.1 Kordia sp.
TACACAATCAACTTCCCTTTTTTAATCTTATCATTCGATCGAATATTATATAAATACACACCAGCACTCAATTCCCATTGTTGTGTAGGAATGGGGTTGTTGGTTTCTGTAAAAATAGTGCCAATCAATTTTCCTTGAATGTTGTATAGAGAGAATTTAATATCTTCGTTTTGAGTACTTTTTACAAAAACGGCTTCGTTACTTTTTACAGGATTTGGGTAAAATGAAATCGCATCTTGCGTAAATTCAGAGACACTTAATACACTTCCTAAATTAATGTTGTCTACATATAAAGCTTGTCCGTACGCATTCACATTTCTAAACTTTACTTGAACATTTTCGTTTCCAATATAGCTTGTCAAATCAATAGATTCTTCTCGCCATTGTGTTGCTGTAGGAACAAATTGTGCGGTTGTATTTGGTGCAGTTGCTAAGGCGCTTCCGACTTTATTGTAGACATTTGTCCATGTCATGCCGCAATCTGTAGAAATCTCAACTTCGAGTCCATCTGGATAGGCAGCCGAGTATAAAGCATAGGCAACATCAAACGTAAGTGTTGCATCGGTTACGTCTGTATTTGCCATGTTTAATGGCGCAATGATATCGCAATACGTTCCAACTTGAGAAATTACATAATTATTCACAACCATCGAATTTGTGCTTAGTCCAAAACCACCCACAGCATTTTCATACGTCCACGTATAATTTCCTGTTGCTTCTTGTCGCCAACCATCTGGCACAAAAGCCACTTCAAAATCTTCTTCTAAGTTTGTGTTTGATAAGCTTTCTACATTTATCGTGATGGAATCACTAGAGGAAACTCCTGCATCATTAGTGACCGTTAAAGTGACTACATGATTTCCGGTAGTTGTAAAATTCACTTGCGGATTTCTCATAGATGAAGTCGCAATATTAGCATTTTCAAATGTCCAAGCCCAAGTTGCATTCGTATGATTCAACATAGAAAAATCATCAAAATAAAAAATATCTCCCGCGCAGGTTGCAGTTAATTTATCAACCATAATTTTTGCTACAGGTCGCGATGGCGTTTCAAATAAACTACTCTCCCAAATTCCTTTTCCGTAACTCGCCAAACGTATTTTTCCATCTCTATAAAAAGGACGCAAATCATTTGCACCAATCGTAGTTGGTAAATTAGCATTATCTAACGTCCAAGAAGTCATCGTGTTGTTTTTGTAATATACAGACATGCTTGTCGCTACATACGCGCCGCCATCTGTTCCACCAATTGTAGTTAATACTTGAATATTTTGACCGTTTAATTCGCTTGAAGTTTCATTCGTCCAGGTTGTACCACTATTGATACTTTTAAACACTTTATTACCATTATTTCCACGCGGAAATGCCAACCAAATTGTTTGATCGTTCTCAGGATCTAAACTAATAAGCGCCAAACTTCCATCGCCGCTAGGCAATGTAATTGTGCTTGTTGTTGCCCAAGCATCCGTCGTTTTTACAAGGTATGCATTTCCAGTATTTGGACGCACTACAATAAACATCGTATCTGTATTGGTACGTGAAATTTCAATGCCTAAAACGGTACTATTTGCAGGCGCAGTATAAATTGCTTCATAACTTGCACCAGCGTCTGTACTTTTAAATAACTGATTTGAGTTTCCAAGATATACATGATTGTAACAGCTTGGATGAAACTCCATTTCTGACGATTGTGCAAACCAAGGTTCTTCGGTTGGTGCTAATCCCATAGAAGCATTCATCACAGCACCACTTAGCGTATTTGGAATAAATCTGCTACCGATATTGGTTGAATAAATTTGTTCGGTTCCTGGATTTACATATCCAGAAGCGGGCTCACCACCACCTAAATCTAAAAATACGCCAAAAGGAAATCCTTCCGAATATACATCCACACCATTGTGAAACGTTCCACCAACTAATAAATCGCGATTCCAACCAGAGCCAAATCCCCAAAAATCAGTTCCATGTACACCATTCATTTTAAATTCGGGTTGTGTCGTAAAAAAGTCATTCGATTTAAAAATTCCGCCATCAGTCGTTGCCCAATATTCATTTCCAAATGCTCTAAAATCTTGCATATCTACGTGCATCGGATTGTACGTTCCGCAACCGTAATTATAAACACAAGTAAACGTTTGTCCACCATCAATAGATCGCCACATACCAATTCCGCCGACCATAACTTGATCCGCATTTGAGTTAGACGCCATTGCTGCACAATTGTAAAATCCTTGGTTAAAACCTGCTGCAGACGTATCTGAATTTAATAAATTTGGATGTGTTGCGGTGTATGGAGCGCCATCATAACCCATAGTATTTGTCCAAGTAATTCCTGCGTCATCACTTCGATAAACGCCGATAAAACCGTTGTCGCCAGCTTTGGAGTCGCCAATTAAAAACGCGTATATTTTATTTGCATCTGCATCACTTACAGCCAATCGTGCACCTTCCACACTTCTGTTTGGATCTGTAGAAGTGTACCAACCTGCCGATTCAACCAACCAAGAAGCGCCGCCATCGGTCGATTTTAAAAACTGATGTGTATTATTTGCTGTATTTCTTCGTACGGTATATAAAATATTTGGATTTCCAGGTTGTGCTTTTAAATCAAAGCATTGATTCATAACAACTGTTGTCCAAGTTACACCGCCGTCTGTAGTTCTGTTAATTCCTGCTTCTCCAGCGACTAAAACTGTTTGTGGATTGTTTGGATTTATGAATATTTCCGCAGGATTTATAATATACCCAAACAAGGTTATATTGCTATCAAAAACGACAGTCCAGTTGGTTCCGCCATCGGTAGTTTTAAATACTTCACTTCCCGAACCTGCGTACACAATATCTGGATTTGTAGGATGCACTGCAATAGCACTTACACCTGCATTTGCCAATACAACTTGTGGTGATAATGAGGTAACGAGCGTTTTAGAAGCGTTTGTCCAAGTATCGCCGCCGTTAATAGTTTTGTATACTTCTCCCGATTCTGTTCCGCAGTACAAGGTGTTTGGCACGTTTAAACATTTACCAATACTATACACATTTGTTTGTGCGCCACTTAAAACCGTTCCGCCTTCTCGGTAACTTTCATACGGTCCAATAGGCGACCAAGTACTCATTTCTAATTGTATTCCTTGCGAATCTCCCAAGGTTCTTGCCGCGGTTGCTGCTTGTTCCTTTTTGGAATGATCGTACACACCGTCATTCGTTAAAAATGGATTAATAGCTCTTCGCCATCTTTTATAATATTGTGTGTGATATGATTTTACATATTCGTGTGTTTCATAATACTTTCTGTACAAATCATCAACTGTATCAGCGTTTGGATTTTCACTGTACATCAATTTTGCCCAAGCAGGCGCATCTTTGTAAAGTTGATTTGAAATGTTTGGTTTTGGAGATTGTTGCCCATATCCAACGATTGCGGTAAGCAATACGAAAAGAAGTAGTAATTTTTTCATAGCGCACTTTTTGTCTAAATAATACAATAAAATCGAGGCGAAAGTTAAGTTCGTTAGCATGTATTGAACGAACTATGCGTAAATGTATGAAATTAAGATAATTTTAACGGTAAGATATTCAATTAATTATGTGAAAATTATTTTACAGATTTTCTAATTCGGCTCATGTGTCGTGATGAAATTCCTAAAAAGGAAGCCAAATAATGTAACGGAACTTCTTTGAGTAATTTTGGTTCGTTGGAAAGTAGTTTTTTATAACGTTCTTCTGGAGTTAAGGTCAATAAATCGATGCGATAATCGTCAATTCTGTAGATTTGATTTTCTATTAAATTGTAGTAAAAACGGTGAAAAGCTTCGTTGTTTTTTAGCAGATTTTGAAAGTTTTTTTGATCAATCACAAACAAATCGCAATCACTAATCGCTTTTATATTTTTGCGTGATGGAATTTTATGCATAAAGCTTTTCAATGCCGCTGTGGCGGAATTTTTCAATGCGAGATAGGTTGTTTTTTCTTCACCTTCTACCAAAATGTTATGTTGTAAAATGCCACTTTCAATAAAGCAGAAATGTGGACAAATTGTACCTTCTTCTACAAAAAGGGTGTTCTTTTTTAGATGTAAATAATTGAATGCTTCCAAAATTACAGGAATTTGGTCATTCAAAGACGCATCATCAATGAAAGTCTTTAAATAGGATTCAAAATTTGTGGTAGATATGCTCATGTATTTTAAAAATAGGAGCGTAAAATACGAACTATTTCACTTGAAAATTAATTTGTGGTAAATATAGTATTGAGAATTAAGTAGTGAGTAATGAGAAGTTCTATTCTCACTGATTGATAACAAGTGAATTTTTCTTTCTAAAGAAACAGATTGCCACAAGTTTTTTCAAAACTTTCGCAAAGACGTTTCCAATTCATGCCGATAAACGAGCTGAGAAATTAGTGCATTCGTGGTAAAAAAAAGAATCAGGACTTTTAGAATCAAGAGTCAAGATGTTTTTAAGATTCTTCTGTTGAGTGTGAATGTAAAATGTTTCAAATTAAATTTTGAAATCTTTACTAATTTGTTCCGAATAAAATTATTGTATCAAACACTAACGCGAGTTTTTCAACTCATGCCGATAAACGAGCTGAAAAATTAGTGCATTCGTGGTAAAAAAAAGAGTCAAGAGTCAAGAGTCAAGAGTCAAGATGTTTTCTAAGTTAATTTTGTTGTGTTTAAGAATGTAAAAACTTTCGTAAAGACATTTCCAATAAATAGAATAATAAATGATTCTTAACCTGTTGTGAATTTTACGATTGAAAATGAGTGAAATTTGTATCGAGAATAGAATATTTTGTACTAAACAGTTCTCGATACGATTTTTCGTACCTCAAAATCACTCGAAATGACGCTTCGTTATACTTTTGAATTCAAAATGCACAACGGGTATTCTCAAATTTTCAACAACACTATTGTTAAAAAAACAAGCAAAATTTTGCCAAGTTTATAACATTGCCTACTTTGAAAGTCTAAACCAAACCCAACCATGAAACCTAAAATTTTACGCACCGTATTATTTCTTTTTTTAGTACAATTTAGCTTTGCGCAAAGTAATCCGACTTCGGCTGCAAAAGTACAAGACGCACTGAAAGAGAAAGCAAAACTTACGGAAAAATCTACTGTAAAGAATATCGAATTTACCAATATTGGCCCTACTATTATGAGCGGTCGTGTGGTCGATTTAGATGTAAATCCAAATAATACAACCGAATTTTATGTTGCCTACGCTTCTGGTGGATTGTGGTACACAAAAAACAACGGAACCACGTTTGAGCCTGTTTTAGACAGTTCGCCAACGCAAAATATTGGTGACATTGCAGTCGATTGGAACTCAAAAACCATTTGGGTAGGAACCGGAGAAAACAACTCTTCACGTTCGTCGTATGCAGGAATCGGAATTCTAAAAAGTACGGATAACGGTAAGAATTGGTCAAATATGGGATTGTTAGATTCGCATCACATCAGTAGAATCTTAATCAATCCAAACAATGGAAACGAAGTTGTGGTTGCCGTTTTAGGACATTTATATTCGCCAAATGCAGAACGCGGAATCTTCAAAACAACCGATGGCGGAAATACATGGAACAAAACATTATTTGTAAATACCGATACAGGAATTGTGGATTTAGCAGTTTCGCCAAACAATTTCAACATACAATATGCATCTTCATGGGAACGCGATCGTAAAGCGTGGAATTTTGTCGGAAACGGAATCAATTCAGCAATTTATAAAAGTACTGATGCAGGAACTACCTGGAATAAAGTAAGCGAAAAAGCAGGTTTCCCAGTAGGTGATGGCGTCGGAAGAATTGGATTGGCTGTTTACGATGATGAAATAGTATATGCGTTTCACGATAGTCAATTCAGGCGAGAAGCCAAAAAGAAAAAGAAGAGCGATTCCAAAGCATTGACAAAAGATGACTTTAAAACAATGTCTTCTTCGACGTTTTTAAACTTAACAGATAAAAAACTAAATACCTACTTGAAAATGAACGGTTTTCAAGAGAAATATAGAGCCGAAAATGTAAAGCAATTGGTAAGAGCAGGAACGATTAAGCCTGTTGATTTGTCGAAATATTTAGAAAATGCAAACTCGTTATTATTTGATACACCTGTAATTGGTGCACAAATTTTTAAAACGACTGATGGTGGAAAATCGTGGAGTAAAACACATGACGGTTATTTAGATGATGTGGTGTATTCGTATGGATATTACTTCGGAATGATTCGCGTAAGCCCAAAAAATCAAGATCAAATTTATATTGCTGGAGTTCCAATTTTACGTTCAAAAGATGGTGGAAAAACATTCAAATCGATCAATGGACAAAACGTACATGTCGATCATCATTCACTTTGGGTAAATCCGAATAATCCAGATCATTTGATCAATGGAAATGATGGCGGTGTCAATATTTCGTATGATAACGGAGACAATTGGATAAAGTGCAACACACCAGCAGTTGGACAGTTTTATGCAATTTACGCAGACGAACAAACGCCGTATAAAGTGTATGGCGGATTGCAAGATAATGGCGTTTGGGTAGGTCCAAATAACTACAAAGCTTCGGTAAAATGGCATGAAGAAGGACAATATCCGTACAAGCGAATTATGGGTGGAGACGGAATGCAAGTGCAAGTCGATAATCGCAATCCAAACATTGTATACACAGGTTATCAATTTGGAAATTACTTCAGAATTGATCGTGGTGAAAATGGCGGTCAAACATACATTCAGCCAAAACATGAATTGGGCGAATCGCCATACCGATTTAACTGGCAAACGCCAATTCATTTATCAGTGCACAATCAAGATATTTTATATTTAGGAGGAAATAAATTGCACCGATCGCTTAATAAAGGAGACGATTGGGAAACAATTTCAGATGATTTAACACAAGGAGGAAAAAAAGGAAATGTAGCTTATGGAACTTTGACAAGTATCTCTGAATCTACTTTCCAATTCGGATTAATCTATGTGGGAAGTGATGACGGATTGATTCACGTAACCAAAAACGGCGGTAGCGATTGGCAAAATATTTCTAGCGGATTACCAAAAGATTTATGGGTGACACGCGTAATTGCTTCATCACACAAAAAAGAACGTGTGTACGCTACTTTAAACGGATATCGTTGGGACGATTTTACAAGCTATGTCTACATGTCTGATAATTACGGGCAAACTTGGAAAAACATTGGGAGCGGAATTCCAAATTCGCCAGTAAATGTTATAAAGGAAGATCCTGCAAACCAAAATCTATTGTATTTAGGTACAGATAATGGTGCGTATGCTTCGTTAACTATGGGAACTTCTTGGCAACCTTTCCACAAAGGTTTACCAAATGTTGCGGTACACGATATTGTTGTACAAAAACAGGCAAAAGACTTGTTAATTGGAACGCACGGACGTTCAATTTACAAAGCAAATATTGGAGTATTACAACAAGTAGATGCTACGGTAGCAAGTAAAGAAATTCATGTGTTTGAAACTAAAAGTGTTCGTTCGAGTTCGTCTTGGGGATCTACTTGGAGCAAATGGCTAGATGCGCGTGTTCCTGAAAAAGAAGTTTATTTTCATGCTAAAAATGCAGGGAATGTTACTGTAAAAGTGATGGCGGCAAACGGCATCGTCATGAACGAAGCAAAAGTAAACGCAAATGCAGGATTCAACACGTGGAATTATGATGTAAGCGTTACTGAAAAAGCACGTAAAAAATATTTGAAAAAAGACGAAGATGCTTCCATTCCAAAAAAGAAAAACGGTGCATATTACTTACCAAAAGGAACGTATACCATTGAGGTTTCTGGAAATGGCGGAAAAGACAGTACTGAATTAGTGATAGAGTAGATTTATAAGTTTGATTCATGAATTTGTATTTGATTTTCTAAATTTTCTTTCGATAGATTAACTGTTGTTCGATTCTATTGTTTGAGTCAGAAATAGAGAACAGCGAAGTGGAATTGCGAAGCGTAGCTTCAAGCATGTAACTTCAGATGTGAACGATGTGTAGCAATTTCCTATCTCAAACTTGATTTTTTTGTTGCGTTTTTTTATCAAGAAAAAAATGAAAGCTATAGAAATGAAAAAACAAAAACTCTATTTCCTTTCTGGAACCATGTGTACACCACTTTTGTGGGAACGGACTTGTAAAGATTTGATACCGTTTGATTGTATTTTTATAGACACAACTTCCGCAACTTCTTTTAACGAAATAGATG